>JAHDIA010000215.1 GCA_020631035.1 Chitinophagales bacterium
AATGAAGATAAAAAAGCTTTGGAGCAAAAGAATGATGTGTTGACACAAGCAAACCACAAATTGGATGAACAGTATAGGGCATTGTTGAAAAGAGTGGAATCTTTAGAGGCTCAAAACTAGAGCTGAATTTATAACGAATGAGAGTGAGTGAAAAAAGGCTATGTGTAGAAAGTAAAGAGCCATTTTTCGCCCAATATAATTTCCCATCTAAATAAGTATGGGATATGTATAAAATAAACTTGTAATTGGTCCTTCGACAAGCTCAGACTTCGGTTTTATTAAATGAAGCCTGAGCTTGTCGAAGGATACATTTATTTTCGATCTTATTTTGTACACCGTCCCTATTAATAAATTTTGGTTTTAAAATTTAAATCAAAGTTGCTAGGGGAAGACTGCCTACTACTATCTATTTTTAAATTTAATTAATAGGTGTTTTTTGGGGGCAACGGATTGGACTTTATGCGAAGTTTGTGCTGGTTAGCCAACGCATGTTTTAAGCTCCGTTTTAAACCTCATCCACCCGCTCATCCGACGCACTTTTTAATTCTTAACTACTCTATAATTTATGTTACAGAGTATTAAATATAAACAAATGACACAGATATATATAAAATACCTCTTTTGTTTGTTGGTAATTTATGGTTCATTCCTAAATGTAAATATACAGGCGCAAGAAAGAGGTGCTTGTGGCGTTTCTGAAATACAAGAATATTTAGCAAACAATCCAGAAGCAAGAGCACAAAAAGAAAAAGCTTTACAATCCTTTGTAAAGGATGCGCAAAAGTTTATGCAAATCAAAAACGACCCCAATCAGACTCATAAAAACGGAAGCGGAGAATACATCATTCCAGTTGTGTTTCACAATATCTACGGAGACCCCAATGGCGTAGAATACATTACAGCAGACGAGGTCGATGCAGCTATGGAACGCTTAAATCAAGATTTTAGTGGACTTACAGCAGATGCCGCCAACAATCCCGATTGTGCTGCTGGGGTAAACGATCCAGATAATAGTTTGGAGCTAGACTGTAACTCGCCACTTTCGTTGTCAACTCCTAGTTTTCCAAACATTACTTTTCGTTTGGCAGAAAAAGACCCGAATGGCAATCCTAGCAGTGGCATCACACGCAACCAAAATGATTTAACTTATGCATCAGTTGGGTTTGGGCCACTATTGAGAGAAATAGTCCAATGGCCCAGAGATCAATATTTAAATGTATACATTGTCTATAAATCGAATGGTGGAAGTTCAGGAGTTGCTGCCTACCCAGAAGTATCCAATGGAGCAAGTGAAATTTTTGATGGAATAGCTATGCCTTATTGGTCTTTTCGTGCAGCAAAAGATTTTTCTGAAGATGGTAATTTTGCTTCAACCATTACCCACGAAATAGGACATTGGTTGGGTCTACATCATACTTGGGGAGAAGATGGTGCGACAGATCGTTGTGAAACAGACGATTTTGATTTTCTAGAGAATATAGATCCCGCATTTTTTGATGAAGACAATCCAGCTGATTTTGAAGCTTTAATTAATGGATTCAATGATACACCCAATTGCATAGGGCATGGCATACATAGTGGAGTGTGTGAAGTACAAGTGGGGAGTTCTTGCAATGGTGAAGCTTATTACTACGACAATTTTATGGATTATACACCTTGTATGAGAACCTTTTCGCCTGGACAAGCCAATTATATAGAATGTGTATTGAATAGTAGTTTGTCTGATAGAAAAAACATTCAAGACAATTTAGAAAATGCTTTATACATCAATTCAAACAATGATGACATTGTAGAGCCTCGTATGGTTTTTGAACAGGCAACTTTTATTGAAAGTTCTTGTGATTTAGGAGAAATTAGCAATCCAGAATTGGGCATTGTATTGGAAGATACCGAGTTTAACATTAATGCTGGTATCATCAATTCAGACTATTATCAAATCAATGGCTTGCCTTCGGGGCTTTCAACAGAGGTTGAAATAATAAGTGCAACAGAGGCTGTTTTGAGTGTAAGTGGACAGTTTAATTTAAGTGAAAGCATAGAAATGACCATTGTTTTTCAAGATATATCTGGAGAGCCACCTTTGTTTGATGACAATGTTGAATTAGAAAATAGAACAAAAGTCTTGGAAATAGATTTACACGAAGATAAATTGCGAGGCTACCATGATGTGTGTCCTAATTTTCAAGTAGGACCGAATAGTTTGGCATTAGGTAGCGTTCAATTGAGTGAAGTTAATGCCTATTTGGGATATAAAGAATCACAACTTTATCTTGCTTCAAATAGTGATGTTGTCTCATTTTGTGTAGAAGAGAATGGAGGAACAAATTGGATAAAAACATTTAATGAAGGTGAGAACATTGATGCAAATTCAGGTGTTTTTGAATTTGCACCTTTAAAAATAGGAAGCCAAGAAAATGGTTTTATAAATACAGATGAAATTGCCAACACTATTACCGACCCTGATGGGTATTTTTATGTTGGTGTCAAATACGAATTGGATTGTGGTATCAAGTATGGTTGGTTGCGTTTGCAATTGCTTGATTGTGCTGAAAATGGGATGGCAGACATTGTTTTGCACGATTATCAAATGGAAGCTATGAGCGATGTGACAAGTGAAGCAGGTTTATGGGATCAAGCCACACTTATTTCGTCAGCTAGTATATTGGAAGAAAGTTTAAATGATGATGGGACATTTCCAAATGCAATCAAATTTACATTAGAAGGAACAACTGCATCATTTAAATCAGATGCTGAACAATACATCACAATAGATGGGCCAAATGAAACAGAGCTTGATTTTTCAATCAACATCTTGTCTTCTAAAGAAATTGAATTAAGCATTGACAATAGTTTTAATCCAACAAATATAGAACAAGAAATATACGAAATTGATTTCTCAAATGCTTTTACATCAAGTATTCCCAATTTAGAAATAGCTTGTAATGGATTGATAAAAGTAGATTATTATTTGCCTGAAAATTCAGGAGCAATATCTCCTCAATCTGCTGAAGGAACACCCTTTGTCAATTATTTGAAATTTCAACGTCACGAAGATTGGAACTTTCCTATTTGGGAAGACAAAGGAAGAACAAACTTTTTCCTTCAACCATTAGAAAATGTTACAACTGATTGTAACAACATCAAGCCAGGATATGTATTGTACAATTCAGGTGAATACTATGCACAAATACAGGTGCTTTGCGCAAGTGAAAACTCTGAAGAAGCTTTGCTTTTTGAAACCAATACAATACCTACAACTGGGGTCTATAAAAGCACCTTTGATCAAGAATATACCAATACTTGTGATGAGGATATATCATCCAGACGATTAGGATCAATTTATTTTAAAACCGAAAGTTTGGCACCCTTTGCTGAAGAGGCATACATTGCGCTAAGAATCTTAAAGACTTGTGGTGAGGTATATTATGCTTGGATAAAAATCAATACGACAACAGTAGGGCCGCCAGTTTTTGAAATTTTCTTTTATAGCAATCAGGCGAATAACCAAATAGCAATGGGAGAAACCAATGGATATACTTGTTCTCCCTGGGTCAGTTTAGCAGACGAACCACAGCATATCCCATTCTTAGATGACCTAAGTATTGATGGCGTTGGAGAATTTGACATCAACAATGTTTCCTCTGGCTATGCTTGGGAAGTAGACCCGAATGGACAAGGATACATAGATTATACAAATATGATTGCTCAAGTAGAAGCAGGCAACAATTATCCTGTCGACTTAAATGTTGAAGGAGCGACCGATACGGACAGTGGATATTGGGTATATGCTTGGGTCAATTGGGACAAAGATCCGTTTTTTGAAGCATCAGAACTTCAATTTTATTGGAAGAATGATTCTCCTGATGCAAATCCTTCTATAGATGTTCCAGCCGATATTGCCAATGGCAATTATAAAATGCGCATCATTATTAGTCGCTATGGGCTTTCAAGTTTCAATGGTTGTTTGGTACCTCAATATGGCGAAATTGAAGACTATACCATAAGAGTAGGAGATCCAGAAGCAACAGAGATTCCCGCAGGTCCTACCCCCGTTGATTTAAAAGTCTTATTGGAAGGTGCGCAAGATGCGACAGTTGCTGCTAACGAAATGTATACACTACTCAATGAGTATTTGCCCTTGACACAACCCTACAATCTTGCTCCCTACAATTACAATGGTTCGGAAATGGTAAGCTCAATGCCTAGTAATGTGGTCGATTGGATTTTGGTAGAGATAGGAGAGTTGGCTACTGATTTGGACGAATATCCAATTGAGTTAAATGTTGTAGAAACTCAAGTAGGACTTTTGTTGAGTAATGGAGACATTGTTGATCCAAGTACAATGCAAGCTTTGACTTTTAACAACTTGATGCAAGAAACGCCTTATCGAGTTGCCATAAGACATCGAAATCATTTGGACATTGTGTCCAAGCAAGATTATACGATAAAGGAAAATAATATTGAAAACATTGAGATTGACTTTACAGTGTTGGCTAATGGTGAAGCTTTAGTTGCTGGTGCAGGACAGCTCAAACAAGTTGGAAATACAGCTTTTTATGCAATGTATGGAGGAGATTATACACAAGATGGTATCATTGCTGTTCCCGATTTTGATCTTTGGACAAGTACATCAGCCATTTTAGCGACTTACTCTGTTTTAGATGGAACTTTGGATGGCATTGTGCAAAATACAGATGGAGATCTATGGATACCAAATAAAGCAAAAATTGGTGTGTTAGTTGCTCCTTAGAAGCTTCCTATGTAAAAAACGTTTCGACGAAGAACCCAAAGATACGATCCTACACCCGATAGTAGCGGAAAGCTTGTAGAGACGTCCCGATGCATCGAGGACGTCTCTACAACTTGCAGCGGATAGCGGGGAGTCGACTTGCAAACGAAGCCCCCAACATTCTGTCCCAATTCTTCAAAAGCTTTTATCCAACTTCAAAATTTAACAGCTTCACACAAAACGCTTTTCTATCCAATATTTTTGCCAAAAAATGAGAATCCAAGCAAGTAGTAAAAAAATATTTTCAAGATATAAATAAATAGTTTATATTTGGGATGCCTAGGTGTAAAGACATAACCCCATCATGAAAATAATCTCTCAGCTAATCTACCTATTATGTTTAGGTTTATGCCCCCTGTATGCTTATGCCCAATGCGACCAAAACATTCAATTGACAACTCAAACAGCCCTCAATGAATTTGCCAACAACAATTGTGGCATTATTTCTGGCAATTTGTGTCTAGGAGACTGCAATTTGACAGGCAATCCCTCCAACATTACCGACCTAAGTCCACTTCAAAATGTACAACACATAACAGGAAAACTACAAATCAGCAACACCCAAATCAACAATTTACAAGGATTGGAGGCACTCCAAAACATAGGCAGCGCACTCTTGATTCAGGACAATGCTGAACTCCTAAAATTGGATGGATTGGAGAATCTCCAAAATCTAGGCGGACAATTGAGGATAGAACGCAATGCCTCACTCTACAATATGGAGGCATTGATGCAATTGACCCACACCAATGGGTGGGTCAGCATTGTTGGTAATGCATCGCTCCCTTCACTTGAAGGATTCCAAAATATCGAATTCATCAATGGCAATCTGACCATTCAAAACAATTCGGTATTGCTCGATCTTGATGGTTTGCAAAAATTGAATTACATCAATGGAGCTTTTTACCTTAAATACAATGATTTAATGATGAATTTGAATGGCATTTTTTCTTTGGAAGAAGTAGATGGAGATATAGTCATTTACAACAACGACTTTTTGAGAAATATGAGCGCATTGAGCAGTTTAAAAACCATTGGAAAAAGTTTATACATAGAAGACAATGATTCACTCACAACAGTCTCAGGACTTAAAAATGTCGAAATCATTTTTGAAGATTTGGTTGTACTAGACAACCGAAAACTCAAACAGTGTTGTGCCTTGTTAGAACTTGCCCAAGCCGACAAAATACATGGTTTCATTACCATTTATCACAATCTAGAAACCTGCTACAACATCAACAATGTGAATGCTTCGCCCAATTGCAATGCCTATTATGATTTTTGTGGAGCGTCCATTTATCTTAGAGATCAATGGACGGTTAATTGGGTACAGGCTTATGACGAATTGGACAATTTGTATTTTTGCAATAAAATCGAAGGCGATTTGTGTATTGGAGATTGCAATGAACCCTGGGATTATACAGGCATCAACAATGCAGATGCTCTATATCCCATAGATAGTGTAATGGGCGATTTGCTCATTTACAATACCCACCTCAAAAACATTGACAGTCTCAAAAACATCAAATTTGTAGGCGGCAATGTCGAAATTTTCCGCAACGATTCTCTACTCAATCTCAATGGACTGAGCGGACTCCAACAAATCAATGGCAATTTGCTCATCCGAGAAAACAAGGAGCTTAAACATTTGGATGGACTGATCAATATTGACAGCATCGGGGGCGATTTGTCTATTTCCTACAATACTAGCCTACAAAACATCAATGGTCTAAATAGTGTCGAAAACATTGGTGGAGGTTTATGGGTGCTTTCCAATACCGCCTTGGGCAATTTGGAAGGCTTGGCAAATATCAACCATTTAGACCAAAATGTGTCCATTGCCAACAATGCGTCCTTGGTAGACTGCTGTACCTTGGCAGAAATTGCCAACAACATACAAGGTAACATCAACTTACAAAACAACACGCCTAAATGCAATGCACTTCCCAGCATAGCGACCGACTGTGACATTCCACTAGAACAAAATGGAATAGATACAATAGGAACAGGATTGAATGAGATTCAAGAGAGATTCACTATTCGTGTCTATCCCAATCCAAGTACAGGAATTGTATACCTCAAGGCACAAAAAGCCTTATCCAACCAAAGTTTACAGCTAAAAATATACGATCTAAACGGACAATTGGTATTTTTACACACATCCATTTCAACCAATGAACCCATAGACTTGTCTATGTATTCAGATGGGCTGTATTTTATCACGCTCGACAGTGGCAAACAAAGCCACACCAGCAAGATTTTGATACAGCATTGAAATTGACAAAGAACCTAGATAATGAATGAATAAAAATAATTTTTGAAGGATTAGGACGGAACGCTTGAAGGCTTCGTTTGCATGGTGTGTCCCCGCTATCCGCTGCTATGGCGGCTGCCCTATTTGCCTGCGCTTGGTCAGTACAGATAATCCCGATTTTCGGGATGTCTCTACGTACCGCTATGGATTCCGCCATATTCACTACTATCGGCGGTCCGACGTTTCGGCCTAGAATAACTAGGCTAAATCCTTCGTCTAATGGAAATAATAATGAATAAAAATACCATAACCTCAATACTAACACTGCTATTATTTTGCTTAACAATAAACGCACAACACAAAGTGACTACAACCAATTTAAACGAAGGCAATGACCACTACAAAATTGCTCCTGACTGGATGGCAAAGGCAGTTATTTACGAAATAGATTGGCAAAATATTGAAGGCAACAACAAAATCCAAAGCCTAGAAAAGCAATTATCAGAACTCAAAGAAATGGGCATTACAGTACTTTGTTTGCAAAGCATATTTCCCATAAGCTCAAGATCAGATTCCAAGCTTTTTCCCATTGTGACTTACGATCTCATTCCCCCCAATCTGGGCAGTACCGATGATATGAAAAACTTGGTCAAAAAAGCCCATGAACTGGAACTATACATTCTACTCGATTGGGTGGGACTCTATACCAGCAAACAACACCGATGGCTTACTGAGCATCCCGACTGGTATATGCAAAAACAACTCACACCTTGGAGTAGCGAAGCAGTCAAAATGCTCAATTACGAAGATCCCAACCTCCAAAACAATATGCTCAAGGCTATGCTTGACTGCCTAAGAGACTACGATTTAGATGGTTTTCGTTGCCTCAATGCTGAATTGGCTCCCATCGAATATTGGGAAAGAGCCAGACGAGAACTCGACGCCCTCAAACCTATTTTACTCATAGCCGATGCGAACAAGCCCGACTACCACAAAGAAGCTTTTGACATCACCTATCCCAACAGTCATTACCTAATAGAGGAAATATTGGTAGGAGATCAATACATTGCAGAATTGGGGCCACACATCCGCAACGAAAAGGAAGCTTCCTTCGGTGTGGAACGCACCTATTTGCGCTTTACCGAAACCCAAGTGGAGGATGAGTGGAGTAGGAAAGTGGCAATCATTTTAAACTTTACCCTCCCAGGTGTCCCATTCATTACCGCCCAAGAAAAACTCACCGATTTACACAAGCGGCTCGCCAACTTAAAACGCTACACTGCCGCCCTAGATGTAGGCGACAATCCTGCCGAGTTCGACTGGATAGAAAAACCCACCAACAAAGAAGTTTTGGTTTTTATGCGCAAAAATGGCGACAAACATCTTTTGACGACCATTCATACTGGAGCTGCCAAGAGCAAAGCCCAAACCGTCAAAATAGACACCAGCAAATATCCCCGAATGTTCCGCAACGGCCTCACCATGGACAAAAGAGGCGTGAATGTGGAGAAATTAAACCTACAAGGGAACAATTATAGAGTGTTAATTGATTAATTTAGTGGAGAGACAACTTTGTATTGTTTATAAAACCACCAATAAACTAAACATGTTAGACCAATTTAAAAACCAGCTCAAACTAGATGTAGGAGAAGATTTATCCATTGCCATCAATCATATGAAAAAGGTACTTCGTCCAAATGCATCATCGTACAATGATTTCATTTTATTACTTTCTCGATTCAATGGAAATGAAAAGGAATACAATAGAGGCGTACGTACTAGCAAAGAGTATGATATACTTAAAAATCAAATCAAACAAAGCTTTTTCTTTGTCTTAGATAAACTAGAATCAAATGATGTTGATATGAATTTAGTACAAGACATACTACAGAAGCAGGAACAA
>JAHDIA010000216.1:0-3981 GCA_020631035.1 Chitinophagales bacterium
AGGAATGCTAGAAGCAATGGAAGCAGGTTCAAAATAGCGAATATGTGAAAAATAATCTTTATTGTGTTCTAAGCTTGCCAAACGGTAAAAAGATACCAAATACTCAATAGGACTTTTGATTTGACTCCCCCTTAAAACAGGATCATAAAAATGTTCACTTTTAAATATTTTTTTAAGTACAGGAGCCAATTCCCAATTGCCCTCAAAAGAATTTGCCAAGTCATTGATAAAGTCTTTTTGTACTTGTTCCAATTCCTCAAAAGTTTCAAAGTGGCGAACATATTTTTTGTAGAGTTGGGCACAAATATGATGGGCGATGGAACGACTTCTGTTGTCAAACAATATATTATGCAATTGTGTAAATTCACCAAAAGCAGTATCAATGTGTTGTGCATTGGTATCGGTTGTTGCAGCAATATTGCCTCCCAAGAAAGACTTGGCATCCCAATCGTGTTTTTGAATCACAAATGGATATATATTGCCACCTGGATTCGCCCAAGGAGCAGTTCCCAATACATAATGATCTATCCACCACTGTGGAATGGTACATTCTCTAAAGCAGTTGTAATAATCCAAGATATTGGCGGGGTCATCAATAACAATACTATGTCCCAAAGATTCCCAGCCAGTGAGTACTCTTGCAATTTCTTTAATGTCGCTTTCGGTATAATTGGCTTCTCCTGTATCTGGATGTCTAGGACCCATTGTAAAGAGTTCCAACATTTCTCTAGGATAATTTTCATTTGGCAAGTCAGCGGTACCTCCTACAATATTGAGGTATTTCATCATCAATGGTGTAAAGCTCATTTCTGTTGTAAATTGCTTAAAGTTTTTGAGCGCATTGTTTTGTAGGACAAAATAATATACAAAAAGATCAATGCTGGTGTGTTCTAGTCTTTGGGTAACAAAATGATTGTGCCAAAAGAGCGTCAATTTATATTTGAAACTTTTGGCAGTGTCTCTTTGAATTTCAGTCTCATTGGCAGTGGAACTATTTTGCCCAGTAAAGCCTGCTATCCACTCTTTTCCCAATGATTGCAATCTATACAAAACCACAGCATTGATCCCTCCATCTCCCATTAAGTTGGTTTCACAAGGATCTTCACAAGGGTTTAATATTTGACCAATGCTATTGGGATTGGAAGGAGTATGTTCACAGGAAGAACCATAAGGATCAGCCCAAGCATTGGTATCCGCCCAAAAAAAAGTATTTTTATCGGGAATGGGCACCTGCGTTTCATCCATAGCAGTGTCAATGATGTTGTCTACTACCTGGGCAATGCTTTTCCCATTGGCATAATCAATGTCCATTTTTCTCGCACCAAAACTCAGGCGATTGTATAGGTGCTGAATCATTCGGACATCTTCGGGATTGTTGGTGTCAAAAGTATGTTGTTTGACACTACAACCTAAGTTGGTATCGAAACAATTAGGCATAGTATTATTGATTTAAATGAGGTATAATAATTTGATTTTTATGGGGCAACGCCATTGACTCCGTGGCTGTACTTTGTCTGGTTAACCAGCGCATACTTTGCCCCTTGTACAAGCGTGCGTCCATCCGCTCATCCGACGCTTGTAATTAGGATAATAAAGGTTTGTTTTGGGTAATGTTAAAGGTGTATATGCACCACATAACTCTTAAGAGTATGTGGGCATATACAGAACTAAACTGTTTATTTTTGTGTACTTAGTTTGAGTAATAAGCTTTTTATCTCTTGCACTTCATTTTTTAAATCGGCAACTTCATTTTTTAAGAACTTATTCTCTTCATTCAATTCAATCAAGTGTAGGTAAGCTTCTTCTAACTTTTGCTGTTGACGTTTGGTCACATCCAAAACTTTTATTTGCCCCTCCATTGCTTGTTCTGATTCAAATCCAAGTAGGTGTCGTTTGTCTTGAATGTGTTCTGCTTCTTTCTCAAGGCTTGGAAGTTGGTAATCATCATAAAACACAAAGTCGCACCAAGCATCCTCAAAAAAGATTTCTTTGACCCGCATTTCACCACAAACATCCAAACGGTATTGAGGATTGGTCGTGCCAAGACCTACATAGCCAAAATTTAATGGGTTGTTTTGATCCCAGCCCATAATGACCATATGAGGTGTTGCCCCTCCTCCGCCTGCTGCACGGTCAGTATAAAAACCGATAGTAGAAGAATTGGCGAGATTATAGATGTCTAAACTATCAATGACGCCATCGTGATTGATGTCATTATAAGATGAAATCCAACAACCAGGATTGTCATTGCCAGCAGCTCCAAAAGAAACGCCCCCTCTCGCCAAAACGGCGGGCCAAGTGTTGCTAAGACCCATTGAATTGGCAGTAGGTGATCCAACTACGTGTAAACGACTAAGAATAAAAGGGTTTGTTGTACCAATGCCTAAATTGCCATCTGGTGTAAGAAACATTTTGGTTGATTCACTATAATCATCCCAGAAACCATGTTTGGTAACAAATTCAAAATTGTAACGCCCAGCACCTGCATGACGTGAAATAATCGAAGCTCCCCAGTTGCCATAACCAGAGTGAAAACCAATTCTTCCAGAGTAATGATTGGTGCCATCAGATTGCTGCATAATCATTAGCCCACCGTTGGGCAAACCTGTATCAGGATCATAGGCCTGATTGCCAGAAATAGTCAGGTCCGCATAAGGGGAGGCAAAGTTACTGCCAATAGAGACCCTTTTGTTATTGTCTGTGTTTAGATAGGTAACATTGTTATCGCTTGAGTGTTGCTCCCAATTGTCTCTAGTATTGTCAAGTTGTGCAGATAGAGAAATATTGAAAATAAACAAGCCCCAAAAACTAAAAAGATAAGTGTATATTTTGTAAGTTTTCATTTTGCTATGTTGAAAGGTGGGTTGAATTATTGGACAATCAATTTTTGACTTTGCAGTCTTGTTTGGTCTATAACCAATTGGTAAAAGTAAGTCCCTGCTGCTAAGTCAATAGAGCGGTTATTAATACCATTTCCTCTTTCAGTCAAAATGAAATTTTGTAACAGTTTGCCGTTGATGTCGAATAGATACAACTGAGCATTTTGAATCTGGGAATCAATAGAATACTCAAAGCCAAAATTGTTGTTACTACTAGGGTTTTGGAGTGCTTTGACATAGTTGTTTTGATTTGATTCACTGTCATCTTCCTCTATGTCTGTTAGACCGAGCTTATGCTCTATTTGTTGTAGACGTAGTTTGAGTTCTGCATTTTCTTGGGAGAGTTGCTGAACACCAATGAGCATTTCATAAAACAAATTACTTGGGTCAAAAGCAGTGCCACTTTCTCGATTGTCTTCAGGACCTAGTGCAACCTCAAAGGTGTTTTCAGGATAGAGTTCAATGAGTTGGTTTTTATCAATTCCCCAACGTTTTTGACTTGCCCCATCTTGGTGTATGCCAAGTGTGAGTTGATTGATTCTGTGGTAGGCAGCAATGTAGGATTTTTTTGTAGGCTCATTGGATGTTTCTGCTTTATTGGCACCAATACCGTCTCCAGGAATGTCCATCGAACCGTCAGGAGCCAAGGTGGCATTCATATGAGACGATTTACAAAAAAAGTAGCGATCATCATCTTCAATAGAAACAGCCATCATATCGCCACAAGGGAAAGGCGTGCCTATATCCCCAAAAACAAGATAATGTTTGGTAAAGCCATCAATACTAGACAGCTTTTTGCCCAGTTTTCCAATAACATTGCTGTTCTGTTGGGCAGAGATTAGGAAAACTGCAATGAGCAGTAAACCCAATTGAGGTAAAAATTTGTACCAGTTTAGTTCTTTAATCATAGTAATGTAGGTTTTGTATGAGATAAATTGTTTGTTTTAGAAGAGAAGAATAGTTGCTTCTTGCTTCAAATGTAGTTTTAGTTAGAAAGAAAAAAAAAGAAAAAAAAACGCTAAAATATTGTTTTACAAATGTGTATTTTAGCTAAATAACAAGTGGAAGTTGCTGATAATTAAACTATTGCAAGGCAAGGATA
>JAHDIA010000216.1:3991-8943 GCA_020631035.1 Chitinophagales bacterium
TTACCCAATACTTGTTGTTTGTTAAAAAACTTGTTTTTATACTTCAATATAAGAAAATATATTTAAAAATATGTCAAATGATCGACTTGTTGAATTGATACAGTCATTTAGCTCCAGGGAGAAAACGACTTTTAAGCGATATGCGGCTTTTAATAGTGAGAATCGTATCCTCAATTATGTGGTATTGTTTGATGTATACAATAAGCTGTTGAAGAAAAAAATGAAGAAGGAGGAGTGGGAAAAACATTTGGAAAAAGCATTGAAAAAATTGCCACATATCCAGAAAGATTTGGCAAATATCAAAAAACGTTTGAAGGATAAATTACTGGAAAGCTTGGTGACCACTCAAACAGGCAAAAAGCTAGATTTTCAATCCAAACTTTCGGTCAATATTTTAAGTGTATTGTTTGAGCGGAAACTGTATGCTGAAATGAAAAGCCGAATCAAACAGTTGAGAAAACAAGCACTGGCAATAGAACAATATCAACTTTTAACCGAAATCATTGATTGGGAAATTCGCTTGTTGATGGCAGAGAGTCACAAAAATGACTGGAGCAATTTGCAAGAACTAACCAAAGAGCAACAGCACTTTTTTGATTTGTATGCTTTGGAGATGAAACTCAGAAACATTTATAGAGAAATGAGTTTGATTTTAGAGTTAGATTTAGGACTCAAGAAGGAAAGCAGTCAGCAAGCTTTTGAAGCACTGGGACAAACAGAGGTGTTGGTACAACTACCCATCGAAAAATTTGAACAAGACAAAAATGTGAAAATTGTTTTGTGGTACTACCGAGCTAGAAATGTCTACTACCGAAGTATGGGGGAAAGTCAGTTGGCATTTCAAGAAAGTAAAAAACTCATAGTGTTTTTTGAGTTGGATGAGTCTTTAAAGAAAAAATTCCATACAGAGTACATCAAGGCTTTGTGTGGGTTTACCAGAGCGTGCTTTCAAGCCAAACAAAAAAAACAATTGGGCAATGCCATTGAAAAAGTTAAATCTATTTATGATGCCAAAAACGATTTTTCAACTTTAGAGGCTACTTGTGATATGGGTGTGTTGCATTATCTAAATACCCTACAATACGAAAAAGCCAAAAGCTTGGTTGAACTAATGAGCAATAAATGGGATTTGTTGGAGATGAAAATAAAAGATGGGAAATTGTTGTTTTATACTTATACCAATTTCTTACTGTATTGGTTGTTATCAGATAAAGAAAATTTAGAAACTTGGCTTGACAAAACTTTGAACATCGCTAGATCCAAAAAAGGAAGAGGTTACTTTTTTACCGCTCGACTTTTAAAGTTGACTTATGATTACGATCAAAAAGAGTTTTTTTATTTTAATGAAAAAATAGAAGCACTCAAAAAAACCTTGGATAACAACGAAAATCTAATGGAGTTTGAACGTATTAGTTTGAGATACTTTAAATCTTTGCTTTTGATAGAATCAGGAGATAAATACATCAATTTAACTAGAAACGAAAAAAATGATTTATTGCTAAACAAATTTGAGGAATTTAAATTTAAATTATCAAATTTGAATAATGGAAACAAACACTTTGTCGCCCCAATGGGATATGAAGAAATATTGATTTGGTGTGAGAGCAAAATTCAAAACAAAAGTTTACAATTGGTTTTTGAAGAATCTATCCAAAAACAAGCGTAGGATGAGCGGGCGGATGAACCCTTGTACGCAGCCCAAAACATGCGTTGGCTAACCAGATTTAGCGCAGCCATAACCCACTTAGGTTGCACAATGATAGAAATTATGTGATTGAGTTGATTATGTTTCTTATTACCCACTCAACCAATTACTTCTGCACAATATGCAACTCTACATCTGGAGTATTGCTTGTTGATTGAGATTCGGTGAGTTTGATGCGGTTTTGTGGAATGCCAATTTTTTTGAAGTGTTCTATAATCACCTGTCCTCTTTCTTTGGCAAGAGCTGCATTATTGATGCCTTTGGTTACTGCAATCTCTACATTCATTCCCTGATAAGCTGCAAAGAGCTGGGCTATGTTTTTGAGAGATTTTTTGGCTTTAAAAGTAAGTTGAGGAAGTTCTTTACGAAATCCAAAGTTTTTAAATGTAAATGTTTTTGGGGGGTGTTGAGCTGGGTTCTCAAGAAAGTCCGCAGCTTGAGCCTCGGAAGAATTTTTTGGGAAACTAAAATATTTAGAACCCTTGAGAACAGTTCTGGGTTTGTTCGCAGCCTCTTTGGGCGAAGCATTTTGTAGACCTAGATTTTTAGCTTTTTGACTTTGTTCCTCTGCTTGAGTATGAGTAGAGGATACCTTCGAAGTGTTGGAATGTTGAGTATTGGTCTTGTTTTGAGCCACCACAGCATTGTTTTGATTGGTCTGAGAATTGGACTGGTTTGATTGACCACAAGCAGCAAAAAATAGACCAATGGTCAAACAAAGGATGGGTAAATACTTTAGTGTAAACTTCATTTTGATGGATTTATTGGGATATTGGCGCATTGATGCTTTCCCAGGTTCTATATTTTTCAGTAGCTGCGTAAATGTATTTTAAAATATCTATATCAAGTCTTTCTAAGCTTAGATTACGACGGCTCATCATTCTTTCAGCCGTTTCAGTAGCTTTGTTAAACAGATGAGTGGTAAAAGTATCTTTGTTTCCCCAAGCAAACGAGGGAATGTGTTTGGGTGGAAATCCTTGACCAAATACATTGGCCGCAACTCCCACAACTGTTGCCGTATTGAACATTGTATTGATACCACATTTGGAGTGGTCGCCCATTATTAAACCACAAAATTGCAAATTGGTTTGCTCAAAGGTCTCTTGTACGTAGTTCCACACTTTGACCTCAGAATAATTGTTCTTTAGATTGGAACAGTTGGAATCTGCTCCTATATTGCACCATTCTCCAATAACAGCATTGCCCAGATAGCCTTCGTGCCCTTTATTGGAGTAGCCCTGTATAACCACATTGTTGAGTTCTCCTCCAACTTTGGTGTGAGGACCAAGGGTTGTACCACCATAAATTTTACATCCCATTTTGACAACAGCATTTTCGCATATGGCAAAGGGACCACGTATGAGGGCACCTTCCATAATTTTGGCACCAGGAGCAATGTAAATAGGACCATTGGTCGTATTAAAACTGACCCCAATGATCTCATTTTCCCCAGCAATGAATATATCTTCTTCTGGACCAATGATGAGGTTGTTGTTGAAGTAGTCAAAAGAAATAGAGGTAGAAGTCAAGTGTTTGAAATCGTCCTTTATGGCATCACCATTGTACCTAAAAATGTCCCATAAGTGCTGGATTTTGACAAAAGTGTGGGCAAATTCAACCACTTGAGATTTGGGAGGAGTATTGATGATGTCAGTCAGTTCTTTTTTATTGGTCTTATTGGTCTTAAACGCCAAGACAGTACTGCCATTGACCAATATCTCATCCATTTTTAGATTGGCAATGGCTTTGGTAAGTACCTTATTGGGCAATACAGAGCCATTGATAAAGAGGTTGGACTCTTCTAGACGAATGGGGTATTTGGTGGACAAATAGTTTTGGGTAAGAAAGCTAATTTCTTCCTTAAACAAATCTAGTGAGAGTACCCACTTTTCAAAAATGGTGGTAATCCCAACACGTATTTGAGC
Source organism: Chitinophagales bacterium (assembly GCA_020631035.1). Lineage (GTDB taxonomy): Bacteria > Bacteroidota > Bacteroidia > Chitinophagales > UBA2359 > JAHDGP01. The sequence goes on from JAHDIA010000216.1 coordinate 7,622, forward strand.
AGTTGGACGGGTAAAAGTAATTGGCAATAAATTGTGCCAAGCTAGGTCATCGAATAAAACAATATTTATAGACTCCAAATTCATAGGAATAAGCTAGACCACAAAAATAAAAAGCCCTACTTTTAAAGTAGGGCTTTTTACTTTTTATTTCTATATTTTTCGCAATTTGTTAAGCTATGTGTCATTTAGACCCAAGTATTTAAGCAAACAAAAAGCAATATTTGATTATTCTGCTGCTTTGTCTTCTACTGCTGGAGCTGTTTCCTCTGCTGTAGGAGCTGTTTCTTCTGCTTGAGCAGGAGCCGCTTTCTTTTTACGAGCATATTTTTTATTGAATTTCTCAATACGCCCAGCAGTATCTACAAATTTCATTTTTCCAGTAAAGAAAGGATGAGACATATTGGAAATTTCCAATTTAATCAAAGGATATTCATTGCCATCTTCCCAAACGATGGTTTCTTTTGTATCGGCTGTAGATTTGCCCAAGAAAGCCTGGTCACAAGAGAAGTCCTTGAAAACAACTACACGGTAATTCTCTGGATGTACTCCCTTTTTCATAATATTTTCTTTTTGTCTTTTTTAAAATAGGCTGCAAATATACGCTTTTTTTTTATAACTCGCTTCTTTTTAAAGCTGAAATACATCGTTTTTTGATATTTACACTTTTAACACTACAGACTTAATAGTTATTTAATCCTAAATAGGGAACCTATCTAGGTGTTTTGACATTTAAATAGTATATTATTTGACACCAAAACAGTCTTACCATGCAACAAATTTGGAGAAGATTTAATGGCGAAAGAATCCATATTCCTATTCATGATGAAGTGGAAAATGCCATTAAAAGAGAAACAGCCAAAGGGCATAATCTCAAAGTGTGCATAGGAACGGATTCACAAGTGAGAGGCAAAGTTGTAGAATATGCCACGGTAATTGTGTTTCTGAGAGAGAGACAGGGAGGTTTTATGTTTATTCACAACAGCAAACTTGAGCAAAAACAATCCATCAAAGAACGAATGTTGATGGAGGTGGGAATGTCTATTGACATTGCTTACCGCCTATGTGATCTATTCGACAAGTACAATATTGATATGGAGATACATGCCGATATCAATACGAACCCTCAATTCAAGTCCAATGTAGCATTGAATGAGGCAGTCGGATATATTTTGGGTATGGGCTTTGCCTTTAAAGCCAAGCCAGACGCTTTTGCTAGTTCATCTTGTGCTAACAAGGTAGTGTAACAATTTTTGATCTGAATACTGAGTACTGTGTAAATTAAATTTCTATACATTTTGTGTGCATCTTTTCGTCCTATACTG
>JAHDIA010000217.1 GCA_020631035.1 Chitinophagales bacterium
TGTGGCAGATTATCCTATAGGCGTCTATTGGGTTAAATTGAATGGTATGTATTCACAAAATATTTCAAAGTTTGTTAAGCAATAAATTTACTGAAAATTAGATTAGGACGGAACGTTTGAGGCTTCGTTCGAGGACGTCTCCCCGCTGTCCGTTTTTACTCCTCGCTTGCTTTGAAAGCTCACAATCATTCAGTCTCACCATTTAAGTTTTGCTGTACAAACGTAGAGTTTTCCCAAAATCCCAAAAGGCGGCTGAGCTTGTCAAAGCCCGCTGTGGGGTAATCACTACCATCGGGCGTAGAGGGAATGTACAGCCCTCCGAACCTAAACAAAGAACAACAAAAAATAAAAAAAGACTGACTCAAAAAAATGAGCCAGTCCAGCAAAAAAAGCCCTCCAAGCGAAGCTTGGAGGAGCACATTCGGTACTAGATTTATCTATAAAAGGATTACTCTATTACAAGTCGATTTAACAACCACTTCTTTTCTTTTGTGTATAGCAAGAACAAGAAGTAGAAATATGACGACAATATTCTCTTTGATAGTAGAAGGTTAGTGTACCACCACCTTCACAACCCCAACATTGGCCAACCAACTGGCAAGAACCACAGGGATTCCAAGGGCCTACATATAAAACTTCACAGCCTGAAGCAGCTTTATTGGCAGTGGCTTGGTCAATCAGAGGAAGAATTTCGGGAGTCAAAGATTCAACTTGCGATCTCTTTAGATAAGTACCTGTAGGATATATATCTGTATAGAGATCAATCATACCATTGTCTTCTAAAACTTGCATAATTTTACTGTGTTCCATTACTGCTTCATATTCGTCCCATTCAAAGTCTACACTTTCTAATACACCAAGAGGAGAATAGTAGCCAATGGTACCACCATTGTTAAAATCTTGATAAGCTTCGTAGGTGGCATCACCATAGCTCATAATACGGGCATTTTCCGCTTTGACTGCATCCAATTCGCTTTGGCTGACTTCTTGACCATCAATGATAACAGTAGTTGGTTCAACAGCTTCTTTTTGACAAGCAGTAAAACAAATCAACATAGCAAACAAGGCAAACATTACAGATGCACTAAACTTAAATTTTGAAAAAATCATAATAAAATTGAATTTTAAGATAGGCCATAAATATCCAGTACCACAAGTAGATTGCAGTTGGCATTAGACCTTTGGGTTAATGAATAAATTAAATTAAACTAAAGAATTAAAGATCATTTATGTTATTAACTCTTTATAATTAAGTTGTAAATTTTACTAAAAAAAAATTGTAGTTAGCAGGGCAAAGAAATTTTATACTACAAATACATTGCAGTTGACATTTGCCATTTGGGTTAATGAATAAACTAAATGAAAAGGTGTTTATTATACTCAATACTTATCCTAAGTATTGCTATTATTTTTATGTATTTTATATCCCTAAAAAGATGTTATAAAAAATTGAAAATAAGTTTTTTTATGTTATTTTTGAACAAGTCGAGCTTGTTGTAAAAGAGGGCTATAAAAACCTCATTTAATATAAATTTTCAAATTAATTGACTTTAAAGTGATGGCCAAACATTTACCAAGGTGTGGCAAATGTTTGAACCATTACACACTTTATAAGGTTGGGGGTTAATGTATGTATATTACTGTTTTAACATATTGCCAATAAATTGCTTATCATTTGTGGTTAACTGATAATAGTATATACCTGCAGGTAAGTTTGCGGTGTTATAATTAAGGTGGTGCGTACCTGGGTACTGCAATGCACCACTTACTAAGTGTGCTACCTCCCTACCAGTATTGTCAAATATTTTGACAAAAACCACACTCTCTCGACTGAGAGTATAACTAATGTTTACATATGAAATTGTAGGATTTGGATATAACTCAAAATGTTCTAAATTTGGGTTGGCTGCGAGCTGTTTCATGGCAGTGCAGGGTTCAGGGTCAGTTAGTATATTTACAACTCCTGCCTGGACACCTCTACACTGTGCTTGCAAGTAATTAGTAAATAGTAAACAAAGACCAAATACGAATGTGCTTTTTAACACAAAAGAAGTTAAATTTTTCATAGATTGTTTTATTCAGATAATAATTAAAAAAACTTTCTTAATGGTTTACCTCATTTTGTATACCTCAAATATAGAGTAAGCACAAAGACAAAAAAATTACAACAATACGTAAAAAACGCCAAGTTTTACTGCTTGTTGCTGACATAACCAATTGATATTCAGCGATATAATTCGTTTGTGGAAATCTGGAAAAAAACTTTTTTCTGGTTATTTTTTAATGAAATTATAGTTGAGTCATATGACAAATGCCGTCAAAATAGTCGAATTAATGAAAAGTTTCGACAAGACAGAACAAAAGCGTTTTATAGCTTTTGTTTGTTCACCATTGTTTAACAAAAAGAAAGAAATTGAAATATTAAGCGAACAAATAATTAAATCACTCCCTAAAATACCAAGAGGTACAGCCCTTAATGGAAAAGTACTTTATAAAAAAGTATTTAAAGGCGAGGCATACAATGCCAACAAATGGCAAAAATTGTTAACATTACAAGTGAAGCTGCTAGAACAGTTTATAGCTTTTGATAATGTATGGGACAAGCCCAATGTTCAGAAATTTAATAATTTAGTATTTTACAGACAAAGGGCGCTTACTGATTTTTTTGAAGAAAGTTATAAGGAATTAAACAAAATCCATCAAAAAGAAACAGTCAAAAATGATGAAGGTTATTGTCGTCAATATGAAATGGCTTGTTTGTACTACAATTATGTTACTGAAAATTCTTCCAATAGAAAAATATCTTTAGACAATACCATTCTAATTGATGCAGCACATAACCTAGAGGTGTTTTATCTAATCAGTCAACTCAAATTGGCTTGTCATTCATTGAATAATCAGAGCATTGTTAGAAATAGACAAGTTGTAGAATTAAGCAAAGAAATTATAGAAAAAATTCAACAGCCTAAATTTGCAGATATTCCACTACTTACTGCCTTTTACAATTGTTGGATGTTTTTGGGTAGTATCGAAAATGAAGTCAACTTTCAAAATTTAAAGAATCTCTTGAACCAAGAGTTGTTTAACCAGCATCCAGAAGATGAAAAGTTTTTATATGATTTGGCAATGAACTTTTGCGCTTTGAAAATCAATATGGGGAATGCTCAATACTATAAAGAAATTTTTGAGTTGTTCCAGTTGGCCATTACCAAACCAAGTTTTTATTTCAATGGATATTTGTACAATGACACAGTTAAGAACATTGTAACGGTTGGCTTGGCCATTGGCGAATTGGATTGGATTGAATATTTTTTAGAAAATTACAAAGATAAATTGCATCCTAATTTTAGAGACGACATCTATCATTACAACTTGGCACAGTTGGCATTTGAACGAGCAAATTATGACAAGGCATTTCAGTATCTTCAAGATGTTAAGTTTAAAGACATTTTTTTTAGGATTGACAAGAAAAAAACACTCATCAAAATTGCCTACGAAAAAGATGAGTTCAATGAATTGGAAAATTTGCTCAATGCCTTTGATATGCAGATTTGGCGGGACCAAGTAGTGGTACCCGAAAAAATAGAAGCTTATGAAAACTTCGTTAAACGTCTCAAACAGCTTGTCAATATTGCTGAGTTTGAAAAAGACAAACTCAAAAAATTGCGCATTAAATTAGAAAGTACAGAACGCATTACCGAAAGGGCATGGCTCAAAAATAAGGTGGTAGAAAAATTGCACGCTTGACAATGGAGTCAAGTTTTATTTTTAGCGCAGGATGAGCGGGTAGATGCACGCTTGTACGAAGGGCAAAGTATGCGTTGGCTAACCAGTACTCCCGTAGCCTCAATGTCACGCACGCTGCCCCAAAATAAATCTATTCATTTGTGTTTTAATGTAATGAGCAATAATTGATTTAATTGTCATTACAAGGATCAATGATGACCTCAAATTTCCCACCCGACTTGACCTCAAAATTACCATTTAAATCTACTTCATTGGCTTTGAAAATTACACAGTCAGGATTTTCTACTTGACCATCAGATTTAATCAAATGTTCAACTTGGTAGGTGTTGGGATGAATGGATTGATTGAGTATGTCCAAGGTATAAGAACAATTGTTGCAATCAATGGGCGTCAAACTAATGTTGTCGTAATAGGTCGTAATATTGGAAGAACCCGTATTGAACAAAATGCGCCCATCAGTGTCGGTGGGATCGTTCATCGTAAACTGAAAACTATAGTTTGTAGGAGTCGTACTTAGGGTTTGGGAATGGTAGTAGTATTGACTTCCGTTGGCTTTGGCAACAATGACATTGGAACTTCTAGAAGCGTCTGCGTAGGCATCGTAACTCACTATATAGGTTTGACCCGTTTCCAATAATATACCCGTTTGACGCGCCCCCAAATGCCAATTGCTTGTACCTGCTGTTTGGACGTTTACTTGTAAATACCCATTGTTGTTTACAGATAAATGACCAGAGGCATTGCCATAAGTATACAAATCCCAATGATTGGTCGTTTCATCAAAATATTTGTTTTGAATCAATTCGCAAGCAGCAAGAGGGTCGCAATCTATAGGGACAATACTAATGTATTCATAGTAAACAGGAATCGAGGAATTGCCAGAACCCAAAGTAATGCGAGCATCAGTATTGGTAGTTTGATTCATCGTAAACTGAAAACTATAATTGGTCGAAACCGTTGTCAAATTTTGATTGTGATAATAATATTGTGTCCCGTCGCTATGATGTACAATCACATTGCTGCTACGGTTGGCATCGGCATAGGCGGCATAATTGACCTCGTAGGTTTTCCCATTTTCCAATTCAAATCCCGTCTGACGAACGCCCAAATGCCAAGTACTTGTTCCTGGATTGGCGGCACTTACTTTTAAATGACCATTGTTGGTGATGGACAAATTGCCACTGGCTCCATTAAAGCTCACCAAGTTCCAATCAGTCGTACCATCTTGGAAATCGTAATTGTTGAGCAATTCACAAGCGGCGGGTGTAGGAGAACAATTGGGGTCGAGTTGGTAGACACGTACCCAGTCTACTTCCATAGTAGCAGGCAATTGGTTGGTATTATTGTAAGCATTGTTGTGTGGTATATTCAAATAATCACCTCCAATGGCCATATTCAAACGCAAATAAAAGGGAATGTCAAAAGGTTGAGGATGGACACCTGCATTGGGTTCGTCAAAATTGTTGATGGTGTGGTAGTGATTGCCATCAATGTAAAATTTGAGTTCCCCCAATTTCCATTCAACTGCATAGGTATGCCAGTTCTGTGCATCGCCCACAGTATATGGACCTTTTTCTTGTTGTCTGTCGGCAGCACTATTGCCCCAGTGAGCATTGCCATAAGATTGGGTCATATCGTGTCCCTTGATTTCAAAAATATCAATCTCTCCACTTTGTGGCCAAGCTCCATAGACAGTATCTTGGGGACTCATCCAAAAGGCGGGCCAAGTACTATTGGATTGGGGTACTTTTACCCTTGCTTCAAAATAACCAAATGTCCAATTGGCTTTGTCTTTGGTTTGTACAAAACCCGAAGTGAAATCTTGATCCCCAGTACAAGTATAACCAGGTTCATATCGAGCAGTAATTTTAAGTGAGCCATTGGACACACTTACATTATTGAGACTATTGGTGTAACAGCTTTGCACATTTGATCCATTCCAACCTCCTGTTTGATACCCCCATTTGTTGCTGTCCAATGTGTTGGCATCAAATTCGTCGGACCACACCAAATTGTAACAAGCATCGGGTTGTGCAGTCAATCCTTTAAAGGCATAAACGAATAAAGCTAAAATTAAAAAGGAGATTTTGGACCTTTTTGAGGATAATAAAGCAAAGTTAAGGTAAGCATTCATAAACAAAGCTTGATAGTTAGATTAAAGTGATTGTTTTTCTGGCTCTTAAATTTACGATATTTATATGTTAGTTTGCTATATAGTTAGGAATATATTTGGTGAAAAATGGCAAAATCCAATTTGAACCAATTTACAGCAAGCTCATTGTTGGCTTCTTTCTGTAGGGGGGAGGAAGCATAGATTTAAGTGTAAATAATTGATAGTCAATAATTTTTCATATACTGACTTCTCAAATAAATCTTAATTTTCTTTGTCACTAATATGACAAATGAGAAATAGAGTATAGCTTGCTATGCTAAGATGGTTTAGTTTTATGCCATCACCTTTTTTAGAGTATGTTTGGGAGTTAAACATACCTTTAAGTTAAGTAATAATCTAAAAACATTTGCTTTGGCAATTTGATTCAGTTTTACAACTGGATGGTGGATTCGGTATGTACATACTCCATCCAATTATAAATATTACTTAACTTATAAATTTAAAATTTATGCGCTATTTCTTTACTCAATTAAAGAGTATTTTATTACACTTTATTTTTAAAATTACTAAATCCCAAACTCTATCGCTTTTATTACTTGCTTTTTTAATTGGAGGCTTTTTTGTCAATTCCCTCCAATTACAAGCTCAACCTTTTACCAATATCACACCCGATTTTTGCAATGTTCCCTATGTGACCAATGAGTATGCCAATGTAAAACATCGTTTAGATGTTTACATACCCTCTGATGTAACAGGTGCTAGACCAGCCATCGTTTACATTCACGGCGGAGGATGGAATGACATAGAAGATGATAAGAATCTCGTCAATGATAAAGGAAGGACGCTGAGAAATGATTTAGCTAGGTGGTACAATGATGGCTATGTGATTGTCAATATAAGTTATAGAGGGCGAGATGTCAACCATAGATTCCCCAAGCAAATACATGATGTCAAAGCAGCCATTAGGTTTATTCGAAAAAACGCTCGTTTTTATCAAATTGATCCTTGCAGAATTGGGGCTTTTGGTGATTCGGCAGGAGCGCATTTGGCAGCTTTGTTGGGAACATCCGAAAATGAAACTTGCTTAGAAGGAGCGCATTTGGGAAATGCTGAATACAGCAGTGGGGTACAAGCGGTATATAGCTTCGCAGCTCCAATTGATTTAAATATACAAACTTTTGATAGTAATATTGATTGTATGACACAAGCAGAGGCAGACGCAATTGTACAGGCAGGAGGACCTCCAGTTGCTTCATATAGGATAAAATATGATTTTGCTGGAGTAGGGACGATGTATCATTGGTTGTTGGGATGTTTACCAATAGAGGGAGGATGCCCACAAGATGTATTAGATGAATTTAGTCCGTTGACTTATATTGATGGAAATGAACCCCCTTTTTTAATTCATCATGGGCGAGAAGACTGTACAATTCCTTTTCAAAATAGTGAAAGTTTATGGAATGGTTTAGAGGCAAGCAACCCAAATGCCAATACAATAATGATATTTGATGGTTTGAGACATTTTGATCCTCGTTATATAAATAGCGAAGAACCTTTTGAGGATGTTGGTGGTATGGTCATAGATTTTTTTGATGATATTATTGGAGAATCAATTGACTGCGCTACGTGTAGTGATGGGGTGCAAAATGGTGATGAATCAGGAATTGATTGTGGGGGAAGTGAGTGCCCAGCTTGTGCCGATTGTAGCGAAAATTTAATACAAGATGTAGATTTACTAATTTGTGAATCCAACTTAGTTGGCTACGAGAGTTGTGACGGATCAGCGGGGAAAATCGTATTAGAGATACCTGAAAACTTGATAAATACAAATAGAATATTGGTTGAAGGGAAAACCATTACACATTGGGTAAGCAATTATGAACAATTCTCTAGAGACAATGGAAAGGTTACCTTTGCTAATCTACCAGTAGGAGAATACACCATCAAAAATTTAAATACTCAAACACAAAAAAATATAGATATTAAACCCTCAATTCCTGCTGCCTGTACAGAACAAGAAATCACTAGCGATATATCGTTCATTGTATGCCGTTCCAATTTGGCAAGTGGCAAACTATGTGGTGAAGAAGGTGGTAAAATTGTTTTAGATTTACCCGAAGCAGAATATGATTTTAGTGTGAGCAATGTGAGAATTGAAGGTAAGACAATTCAAGATTTGATAGATAATCATAATCCAGATTTAGATTTTAGAAATTTTTATATAGAGACTGTGCCAGATGTATATCCTTTACGTACTTACTTTGTTATGAATCATCTTCCTGCTGGAGATTATACCATTGACAATGGAAATGGAGAAACAGGAAGTGTCAGCATTAAAAATGTTTGTTATGATTTAACGATAACAGCCGACTGTATCAACAAAACATTTATATTTGAAACGCTCAAGGGGGATGATTTTACGGTGTTCAATAGTACCACTTTAAATGGCTGGGTGCAACAAAATGTAATGAGTTATGATGGACGCTATACCTATGTGTTTGAACCTGATCCTCAATACTATAACTTTGCTTATTCAATAGGATCAGCAGATGACTGTTTTGAAGCTTATGACATTGTTTTAATGGAAATGTGCCCAGGGCTTAACTGGAATAGATTGGCAAATGAGGAAAATACAAACAAAGATTTATCGTTCAATTTAATTCCCAATCCAGCAAGCCAAACCGTATTGATTGAACAATTGGGTACCTACGAAGGAACTCAACACATTTACCTATACGATGCCCAAGGTAGTTTGGTAAAGAAAGAAACCACCAAGAATAAAAATACCTTACAATTAAATATAGCTGGTTTAAATCCAGGTGTTTATATGGTCAAAGTATTTTACGGAAATACTTCACGTACCCAACGTCTGGTAATTCACTAAATTTATAATATAAGGTGACACTTTTGTAGGCAAACTGCAAAGCGAAAGTGTCATTTTTTAATTGCTCAAGGTGACACTTTTGTAGGCAAACTGCAAAGCCAAAGTGTCACCTTTCTTTATTGTAACTCAATCAACCCAATCACCCAATCACTCAATCACAACATCAAATTTCCACATTCTTCAAAATCAAC
>JAHDIA010000218.1 GCA_020631035.1 Chitinophagales bacterium
TACCCCGCAGTAGGGGCGAATAATTATTCGCCCAATATGAGGAGTAAAAGCGGATAGCGGGTAATTTAGTGGCGACGAAGGATACAAACACTTGCTCCTAATAAAATAAGTGGAACAACTAACAAGATTTAAACAACAACTTTTTAAACAAGCAAAACCTTTCCAAGTAATGAAAAGTATTTACAACTTCAATATTTATTGTTGGATGATAATGATGGGTTTATTCTGTACAGTCAATATCCAGCATACAAGGGCACAAACAGGCAATGCACAATTTAAACAAATTGCCACAGAGTCAAGCAGTCTAAAATGGCTCACTCTAAAAGAAAACCAACGTTTGAGCAAAAAGGATTTTCTAGCACAGAGTCAGCAACTATTTGATTTAGATAAAGACAATGAATTGAAAGCGGTGCATTCTAGAACGAGTGGAGCTTGGAAACACAGCCGTTATCAACAACACTATAAGGGGGTTCCCATAGAAGGAGCAACTTATATACTGCACGAAAAAGACGAACTAATACATACAGCCAATGGTGATTTGGTACAAGCTTTAAATTTAAGTACACATCCTAGTCTAAGCGAAGCCGAAGCTTTAAATATGCTTTTAGAGCAAATTGATGCGGAAAAATACGCTTGGGAAGATGAGTTGAGCGAATCCATTATCAAGCACCAATTGGAAGATGAAAATGCGAGCAATTATCCCCAAGGTGAATTGGTCATTGCTGCTGCTGAAAGCGATTTACAAGCAAGCAATTATCAATTGTGTTATGTGTTTGAAGTAGAAAGCATTGAACCCATCTCTCATTACAAATATTGGGTAAATGCCCATACAGGAGCCATTCTTACACAAAATACTTTGCTTTGTGAATACGATGTGATTGGGACATGTCAGACACACTCTTATGGTACACAAGCCATTACTACCGATTATACAGGTGCATACTACCGATTGAAAGATAATGGGAGGAACATAGAAACTTTTACTGCTCAAAATTTTTTAACAAACAATTTGCCTTTATGGGAAGTAGAGGATGAAGACAACAATTGGACAAATGATTTAACAGCTTGTGAAGCCCATTGGAGTGCGGTACAAACTTATGATTATTTTGAGGAAAAACATGCACGGAATGGTTATGACGGATTAGGTACCAAAATGATGCTTTGGGTCAATTATGGAACCGATTTGGTCAATGCCTATGGTGGAGGTGGTAAAATTCGTTTGGGAGATGGTGATGGGACCAATTGGGGAGCATTGTCTAGCTTAGACATTGTGGCACACGAATATGTACACAGCATTATTGATTATACTGCTGCTTTGAATTACAGAAGAGAGTCAGGAGCTTTAAATGAATCATTTGCCGATATTTTTGGTACAGTGGTAGAGTACTACAAAGATCCCACAGGTTTTGACTGGTACTTGGGTGAAGATTCACATTTGGCAGGCAATGGCTTGAGAGATATGGGTAATCCCAACAACAAATATCAACCAGATACTTATCAAGGAAATCATTGGTATCACATAGACAATTGTGTTTCTAGTTTGAGTACAGATTATTGTGGGGTACACATCAACAGTGGGGTACAAAATCATTGGTTTTATCTTTTGGTAGAAGGAGGAAGTGGACTCAATGACAACAATCAATCTTATGATGTAAGTGGTATAACAATGGCAAAAGCAGCCCAAATAGCCTATGAGAATTTGACCAATTATTTAACTGAAAATTCGACTTACTTAGATGCTTACACGGGCTCTGTTGAAGCAGCGACTGCTTTGTATGGAGCCAATTCCAATGAAGTCACACAAGTCAAGGCGGCATGGTGTGCAGTAGGGGTAGGAACTTGTGAGAACAATAGCAATGGAACCCTAAGTATAAGCCAACCCAATGGTGGAGAAAGTTGGGGGCAGGGGCTCAACCTCAATATTAATTGGACTTCTACAGGCGATATTGGCAACAATGTCAAAATTGAATATTCTATCAATGGGGGGAGCAACTGGGTCGAAATCATTGAAAGTACACCCAATGATGGCAATTTTGTATGGACAGTGCCAGGCTATGAAACCAATTTAGCCCTTATCCGAATCAGTGCTGTCAACAACAATAGTATCATAGATCAAAGCGATGCCTACTTTAGCATTCCCAATTGTACAGTTAATGCGCAATTTACAGCATCAGAAGATGTGATATGTGTGGGGAGTAGTGTCCATTTTACCAACCAAAGTACAGGAGTCAATACGTATAGTTGGCGCATCAACGGAGGGAACTGGACCAATGCGACCAATTTTTATCCAGCACCTTTTACACAAGTAGGTTTTTATACAGTTGAATTGAAGGCATTGAGCAATGGTGTTTGTGCCAATTATACTACCCAAACAATAGAAGTATTGCCCGCAACAGATATGGCTTGTGGAGGCAACTGTCTTGCATCCGATTCCTTGGCATTGGTCGCATTTTTTGAAGAGGCAAATGGCATTAGTTGGAACAATATATGGGATTTGAACCAGCCAGTCAGTACTTGGCATGGGGTTGTTTTGAGCCCAGATGGCTGTAGTGTGACGGCATTGCAGTTGTGGAACAATGGTTTGACAGGAGGTATTGCTCCCGAAATAGGCAATTTGAGCAATTTAACAGGTCTGTATTTACAAAACAATCAATTGGGGGGGAGAATACCCGAAGAGATAGGCAATTTAAGCAATTTAACACAATTGTTTTTAAGCAACAATTTTCTCACTAGTAGCATTCCCAGCACCATTGGCAATTTAATCAATCTAACCGATTTGCATTTAGACAACAATGATTTTGATGGTAGTATCCCTAGCACACTCGGTAATCTAATCAATTTGAATTGGTTCGATTTGGCAAACAATAATTTAAGTGGTGAAATTCCCAATTCATTGGGAAGCCTACCAAGTGTAATAGAATTGAATTTAAGCAACAACAATTTGAGCGGGTGTTACCCACAAGGCTTCTGTAGCTTTTCAGACCCTTGGTATTTAGACTTTTCAAATAATGCTGCTTTACCTGGAGGGGGATCAAGTGATGCCTTTACAGACTTTTGCAATGGCATTGGAGCCTGTGCCACGATCTCTTGTTTGCAAGCAGATTCTTTGGCATTGGTTGCCCTCTATTATGCAGCCAATGGACCGAACTGGACAAACACTTGGAATTTGTCGCAAGCTGTGAGTACTTGGCATGGGGTGACCTTGAGTGGAGATGGGTGTAGTGTGACAGAGTTAAATTTAAACAACAACCAATTAAGTGGGAGTATCCCCTCAGAATTGGGTAATTTATCCAATTTAACACTCTTGCATTTTTCAGGCAATCAATTAAGTGGAAACATTCCATCAGAATTGAGCAATTTATCCAATTTGACAGGTTTGGTTTTACGGAACAATCAACTGGACGGAAGCATCCCACCAGCATTGGGTAATTTGTCTAATTTAATCGAATTGTCTTTGAATGACAATTATTTAAGTGGCAATATTCCGCCAGACTTGGGAGATTTATCCAATTTGCTCATTTTATCTTTACAAAACAATCAGCTAAGTGGAAGTATTCCTTCAGCATTGGGCAACTTATCCAATTTGGCAATTTTGATTTTATATAGCAATCAATTAAGTGGAAGTATCCCTACAGAATTAGGTAATCTATCAAGCTTGGTAAACCTGTATTTATATAGCAATCAATTGAGTGGTTGTTATCCATTGTCTCTATGTAGTTTAAATTTAAATAGTTTTAATTTTACAAACAACCCTAGTCTGCCAGATGGAGGTTCTACCCAAGGATTCCAAGATTTTTGTGCTGCTCCTACACCTTGCAATACCGATACCTACGATGTCTACCCAGGCGACTTCAACTTTGATGGTGTAGCCGACTACCGAGACCTCGTACCTTTGGGATTGTATTTTGGGGAATTGGGCAACAGTCGAGAGGGGCAATACCAAGACATTAACTGGTCTGCTCATCCTAGTAGCAATTGGGGAACATTGCAAAGCAGCGGTTTCGACATCAAGCACATAGATGCCAATGGAGACGGTGCGGTTGAATTGGAAGATTTAGAAGCTTTGATTAATAATTACAACAACACCCACAATGCGTCGCCTTCTATAATGCCCAATAATTACACCACTGATAGCCCAGTCGAAGTTTACTTGCAACCCGCTAGCATTCCTAGCTTCGAGGGGAGCGACAATCAAGTAGTGATGGACATTATTATCGAGGATGTGAATGGAGGAGACATAAGTATGTACGGAGGCTATTTTAGCATTGATTACGAAAATCCCGATGGCTTAATAGAAAACATAGAAGTCGAAATTTATCCTTCTTGGTTGGGTGTACCCGATACCGATTTGGAATACATAGTGTACGACGATGCCAACACTCAAGAAGTAAACATTGGCATTACCCGTATCGACCAATCCAATGGCTTGGGCGAAGGGCAAATAGGTAGATTAATTGCTACGATTAATAATGAAACACCCTGGGATAGTACAACTTTGTTTTTTAATGTAAATGACATTGCTGTTCACAACAGCGAAGCAGTCAATTTGCCAATTGCAAGCAGTGAATCTTTAATAGGAATTAAGCCCAATAATTGTCGTAATTCTTGGACGGTTGACAACAACAATCTTCAAAGCATACACCAAGCATCAGGCTTGATAACAACCAATAACAATCTCCTTATTGATGAAAATGATATGATTGAATTTAAAGGAAATGAAGGAGACATCAATACTGGTTTTGAAGTAAGAATAGGTGGCGAATTTGCTTTCTACAATGCACCCTGTGACAATGGTAGCAATTTAAGACCAAGCTTTAACAACAAAAGCAATAAGCTAGAGGAGGGTTCACATAATGAAAATGTTGATGCTAAAGAAGAGTGTTCTTTTATTTGTATCAAAAAAGGGAGTACTAGACAATACATACTTTCAAAATAAATAGCAACTAATTAAAGGATTAGGACGGAATGCTGGGACTTCGTTTGCAAGGCGACTCCCCGCTATCCGCTACTAGTCCCGTAGGTTGGTTTCGACCCAACAGGTTTTCAAAACCTATTAGGTCTCCAACCAACCTACGGGAGCTATCCGCTACTATCGGGCGTATGGGGCATGTTCAGTCCTTCGTTGTGACTGAAGTATAACCCAATACTTCCATCTCTTGAGAAATCCAACTAGCAACTTTAGTAGGCTTGCTAGTTAGGAAAGTTTCTAATTCAGATAGTGTATTCATAGCTTTTAAGTTGCCTTGGTATTCCAGCTTGAAATTACGAGCTTTGTTTAGCGATTTGATGGCATATATAAAATTCTTGTAACCATCTTTATGATCCTTGGAAATAGATTTGTCATAACGTAGGGCTTCCTGAAATGCGCGTGCTTGATTGAGAAAAGTATCGTCATCACCATCATCTAATAAGTAATATGAACGAAGCAAAACGGTTCGAGCATCAAAATCAAAAAATGCATTGGGGAATCCTATTTTTTTTCTTAATGTTTCTATGGCTGTTTTGTAATCTTTAAAATAAAATGATAGAATTCCCATATGAAATTGTTGACAGGCTTTCCTATATTGAGGGGGCATTTCTTTAATGATCTCTTTTATCTTTGCTTCTGCTTGTTCTTTGCTCCAACGATTATTGGAGGCTTCTATTTGTGTTAATTTTAAAACGGTTGTACAAAGTCCTTTCCCATGCATTAAAGGAATGAAATCGCCTTCATGTAATAAATGGTCTTCAAATTGTTTTAGATAAATTAATCGTGTTTCATTGATGAAGTTTTTGTTTTCAGAAATAATGCAAAAAGTATACATGAAAACATATATTAGTTTTTTATCAAAAATATTGATGCTTGTATCATATTGTTCCATTAATTCCTTTAGTGTTTCATATTTTGCTGTGTCATTTTTAAGCATCAAGCTACAGGCTTTATACAATGTTACAATGTTTTGGAGTTCTTCTACTTTGCTGGCCTCTTCAAAAATATTTTGTATTTTTTGTTCAAAGTTTTTGTCTAAGGGGCTATTGGCAATGAAGGCGTGATTGAGCATTACACAATACAATTGTATTTGTTTCAGTAAGGTGTAGTTGTGGAAGTATTTGAAATGTGTTTGGTAGTCGGGTAGGGCTTTTTTGCGTTGGTCCAAGATTAGCGTATCTATATATGTTTTAGAGGCTTTGTATTGTTGTTCTAAACAAGCAACGCCTATGTTTTTATTGAGTGTTTTGACAAGCTGTTTGTGTTCACTTTCTGCCAAACTACCAATGTTTCGTTTAGCAGCATAGCGGAATAGGTATTGCCCATCTTCTGATCGTTCTTTTTGAAACTGCAAGAACTCGGCATAACTTTTTAGATGCTTAAATAATTTGGAACGAATGGCTCTGGCTTTGCTGTCATCTTCTGTGCTGCCAAAAAGCTGTTGATTAACCATTTCTTTAGTCAAGTCTATTTGTGTCCAATCAGACTTCTTGCTTTTATATGCATCGAAAATGATTTCCCAAAGCTTTAGTATTTGTGGTTTGGCATCTGTAAAGTGGCTTAAATAGGCAGCACATTTTATAGCTTCTTTTTTAGAAAAAGTACTAGCTAGCTTAAAAATATCGGTGTTTTTCATATAGTCAAGTTGTACAGTATTATTAATACTTTGGGTAGTTGAAGTCTGGTTTTTTAGATTTGGTCAACATTTTTAAAATTTAAAAAATGGGCAACAATTGCTGTTTTTTCTGTTTTAGCCTGTATCAAGGATGATCTATCTTTGAACTAAACAAAAAAGTAAAAATAAATTTTAAATATTGTGGAGTACTTTGGGATGTAGGCGTATACACCTTCCCTTAACTGTAAGAGCTTTTTAAGCAATGTACAGTTTGAAAGTAGTCCTCAATCTGCAAAATTAATTAAAAACTAGATAAGAGTCATCTTTTGATTTTGAATAGGCCTTGGAAAAATCAAAAAATAACTTAATTAACCTTTTAAACAACACACACTTATGAAAAATTTAAACTTCAAACTCCCCAAAAATGGGTATGTAAAATTATTGTATGGTTTTCTCGTTTTGTTGACAACTTGGACCAATACGAATGCTCAAGATTGTGGATTTGAATCCCCTTCCCAAGTAGATATAGATTTCTTAAATCAAAACATAGATGAAATTCCTACTGGTGGATTGGATGGAGCAATGAATTCAACACAGTACATTCCCGTAACAGCACACATTGTAAGAGAAAGCAATCAGTCTGGTGGAATAAGTGAAGCAGACTTAAATGCTGCCATAGAGGTGGTCAACCAACATTACAGCAGTGTCAATATGGTGTTTAGCATTTGTGCCATCAATTATATAAACAATAGCAGTTTGTATGATTTGAAATATACAACCAGTAATCTAATCAATGAAGAAAACAATTTATTTGGTTTTTATGATGTCCCGAATACCATCAATACCTATTTCTTTAATAGCATAGAGTTTTCCAATGGGGGGACAGCCTGTGGTTATGCGTGGTCGCCTTCTAGCAATCCAATTGATAGGGTGGTGATGGATAGATTTTGTGCCTTGAATGGTTCGACCTTGGCACACGAATATGGACATTATTTTGGTTTGTTGCATACCCACGGTCGGGACAATACGTGTAGTTCAACTGATGAATTGGTCAATGGTTCCAACTGCTCTACCGCTGGAGACTATGTTTGCGATACGCCTGCTGACCCTAACTTATCCAATTCTACCAAATATTGTGGAGCAGGTACATTCGATGGTAGTACCTGTACCTATACAGGTGATTTTGTAGATGGCAGTGGACAAGCATTCAATCCTTTAACCAACAACATTATGTCCTATGCTGTAAAGTCTTGTAGAACTCAGTTTACTGCGCAACAGTTGGAACGTGCCCTATGTACTGCCATCAGTTCTAGAGATTATTTGGATGCAAGCAGTTGTATACCTGAAGAAGGAGATTTTCCTTATTGTCAAGGTTTTGAAGATGCCGAAGGCTGGCAACAAATGTCGGGGGACAATATGAATTGGACGCAGCGTACTGGCTCAACCCCCTCTTCTGCCACAGGTCCATCAGCCGCAGCCGAAGGGAGCAAGTATATGTATGTAGAGGCTTCGGGTTCAGGACACCCTACCAAAACTGCTAATTTACAAGTAGCTGACTTAGTCATTCCCGATGTACCAGAACCTTATGTCTTTAGATTCAAATCGCATATGTATGGTACAGCTATGGGAACACTAACATTAAAAGCGATTGTAAATGGCAATGCAAACAATCCTATTACCTTGTGGCAAAAATATGGCAATCAAGGCAATGCTTGGGTACAAGAACAAATCGACCTTTCTGCTTATAAAGGAGACAATGTGGTCTTTTATTTTGAAGGCGTCACTGGTACCAGCTATCGAAGCGATATGGCAATAGACGATGTCAAAGTTGAAGTAGACAATTATGGTTATTCTTGTATTACAGCAGATGCTAATTTTACTTTTGATGATACCAATGCTCCAACAGTTTCTTTTACGCCTAGCACCATCATAGATGGCTACAATTATTCTTGGGATTTTGGCGATGGTGTTTCAGCTACAGGATTGAATCAAACACATACTTACGAAGCAGACGGCAACTATGAGGTTTGCTTAACGGTTTCAAGCCCCAATCTTTGTAGTGTAGATACTTACTGTAGCAGAGTAGGTGTTTTTGCAATGTCAGAAGAATTTCCCTATTGCCAAGGTTTTGAGGAGACCGAAGGCTGGCAACAAATGACAGGAGACGATTTAAATTGGACAAGACGCAGTGGTTCAACTCCATCTTCTTCAACAGGACCAACATCTGCTGCCGAAGGAAGTTATTATATGCATGTAGAAGCCTCAGGCAATTACAATAAAACAGCCAATTTACAAGTAGCTGATGTAGACATT
>JAHDIA010000219.1 GCA_020631035.1 Chitinophagales bacterium
AAGGTGGTTCTTTCGCAGAAGACATCTTGTTATATTCACAACAGATTTCATCTTCCACCTGTTCTTTATTCCAAACAATTGGGCTTTAGATTGGCAAAATCTCTTTAAAAAATACTATATTACTGCACTATTTAGCATTATATAATTGGTTCAAAGTTGTTTTCAATGCAAAAATTGATCGTTTTTTGGGGAATATTGTTTTTGAGTATATGGTATGCTGACCAAATCAAGGCTGCCATAACCACTGACTCTACATCCATTAACCAAATAACTCAGGACTCTCTTTCTCTTTACCAAACCACACAAATAAAAGATTTAAACCACTGGCTTGAACAAGTTGGTTTAGACAAATATTTTTACAACATTTCTATCATAGGTTTTGACAGCACCAATGTCTACCTATCTATGGATTGTAGCAACCCTTCTATCTTGTATAGCCAAAGGATATGGGACAAGTTAAATGAGGTTTATCAAATAGAAAGGAAAAAATCTTTTAATCAAAAGTTTTTTAGTGTTCTCAGCACTACACTAGACTATCATTTTGAAAATATCATACTGGGTGTCTATACTTCTTTTGGTGAAAAAAGTATGGAAATCCAATACATTGACAAACAATTCGATATTACCAAACTAGAAGACAATGGGCTTTCATTTGGCGAAAGTTCGATTACCATCTCTCCCAAAAATATTGCAAAAATTTACGACACTACACCAGAAAAACTAATCTTCTATTCCCCCTCTCAATTGATGCATACCATTAGAACCTATCTCTACAACTACTACAAAGACAAAGGCACGCCACTTTTGTACAATGCTCAAATTGACACTTCCAATATTTTTCAAAATGAATGCATTATAGAAATCACCCATCTTAGCAATGAAATTCTCGACAAAGGTTATTTTGAATACATCAAATTTGGTGTCGAAATTGAAAAAGAAAAGGAAAGACTAGACAAGGAAGATATTTTAATCATTCATTTTGACATTCAAGGTAAATTTGGTTCTGGGGTGTTTTTTGCTCCTAGAAAAAACGACTACAAAAACATAGAAATTCACTATCCATTGGAATTGATAGAGTATGAACAATTAATGCGTAAAAAAATAAAGGATTACATAAATAAGAGCTTAATTGATGAAGAATGATTTTAAAAGCAGCTTTGCCCGACAAATAATCTTTAGTCACATTATTTTAGTCAGCTACATTCTATTTCTTTTCTTTGCAAAAGGATTTGATATGGAAGAATTTGGCGTATTGATGGGCATCATTGCGCCCATTACTGCTCTATATGCGAGCATCCTTGTCAAATTCGTAAAGGTAGATTTAAAGTCTTATACACCAAAATCGAACACACTCGACAAATTGCCCAATGCTTCGTGGAAGTTTGTAAAATGGGTTTCTATCACTCACATTGTGTTGTTGTTGTTCATCATTTCTTTAAAGGCATTGTTCAATTATATTTCTTTTACCGAGATGCTCATAGCCTTTACTTTTGTCGAAGCAGCAATTGGCATCTACAATGGGCATTTGCTCTCATCTCTTTTTGAAGAAATGGAGTAGCTCTTTAGGAACTTCTCCAAAGGTCATTTTATTCGGCTAAGGCAATGGCGTCGGATTCAATGGATGCAGGTTCGTAAAAACGGCTTTTGATTTGGGAAGTTTCATTGTCTACCAAAACAATACAGGTGTTCAATGTAAAGTATTGCCCTTCTTCTTCCTCTACTATGGTCGGAATGTGTACGATGGATTCACTAGGAGAATAAGGCAAGACTTTGTTCACAATAAATTCGGCATAGCATTCGTCTGGATTGAAATCCAATTGTTCAATGATTCTGGGAATCATATCGGGTGCTTGTGCCGTTGTTGTGCCACTGTATAGGATTGTTAGAATTAAAATTAAATTTTTCATTGTATGTTTTTTTGATTCATTGGACGGAATGTTTTGGGCTTCGTTTGCATTGGGTGTCCCCGCTATACATTCCAAGCTTGTGGGCTGACACACAGGTCCCCCCTACACAAGGCTTTCCATTTCTATCGGGCGTAGGTGGCATGTTAGGTGCTTCGTTGGGGCGTTTTTTTTCGCCCGTTTTGTGGAGACAAGGCATGCCTTGTCTGTACGGATTTTTTTCGCCCGTTTTTTGTTCAGACGCAAAATCTTGCGTCTCTACGAGGCGGCGGTGGCAGATTATGGGCTTGAGTATTCGATTAATTCGTAAATGTCTGTCCATTCAAATTGTGGGTGGTATTTTCCGTTTTCTATGAAATATTGTAATATGTCTAATGCTGCTTTTTCTGTATGATAGCATGCTTGGGGTGTTGCAAATACCTCGCCTCCAATGTAATGTTCGATGCTGGCTTTTTGGTTATTGTCTGCAATGGGGGCTTCGTAGCATTCGTTCATTACAAATATGCCTGTTCCGTCTTTTTTAAAAAAAATGAGGTAACAATTGCGTCCTTCGAGGGTAATGCCTGCGTCGCCACTGCCACTTTCCCAATAGCTTTTGTCTTTGCTCAAAATATTTTGCAAAGCTTCTTTGCTTGGATTTGTGATTTCCTCTCCTTGTGTTCCTCTAAAACAGTGGTTTTTGTTCATTGTTTTTTGTTTATGTATGGTATGGGACGAATGCAATTCGTCCTTACTCAAGCTTACTCAGTCGCTATTGCACCAGGTTAAGATAGCATTTCTTGGGTAAGGTTCAAAACCTGTCCATAAAGGTATATTGTTTTTTTCTGGTTTAAGCCATATGTGTACCCAGGCTTCGTGAGATTCTTTTAGTTTGGATTTATTTATCTCAAGTATGTGTCCTAATTTGTATTTTGTCAGTATTTCGGTAATTACTTTTACATCTTCTTGGTCTAGACCACTGGTAGCTCCTGTTCCGTTGTGCTTGGGACCTTCAAAATATTGGCTTAAATCTATTTCTGGGCTGAGAAACTGATGTTCTTTGTGAGTATAGTCGTTGTGTAAGGGTAAATAAATACCCTCTACCTTGGGATGTAAGCAGGAAGTTCCTCCTGTCTGCTGGCTTACCCATACACCTGTGGGATATTCAATGATGATCCCCAAGCCAACACTGTCCCATATCTCTATAATGGGTTTGTTTTGTAAATTACTCATTGTTCTTTTTTGGTTTCTTGGTCGAGTAAACTCAATAAGGTGGGCATACGGTAATTGCCATGCATATGTTGGATGTAGGTAGTCGCTTCTTCTAAGGTGATGCCTTTTGCTGTTATGTAGAGTGGCTTTTTGCTTTCGCCTCTGGTGATGGCTGTTACGTTTTTTAAGTTTTGGTGAAAGGAGCTTTTGGCAACGCCTATGATGGGAACTGCTTTGTTGAGGTGTTGGTAGAGGTGGCCACCTAAGCCCAATTTGCCTTCGTCATCGAGGATTACATAACCATCTACGATGATGCAGTCTAGCTCGCTTAAATTTACTTCTTCTAGGACTTGTAAGATGCAGGGGAGTTCTCGTTTGTAGAAGTTGCCTGCTTCGTAGGGGGCTACTTCGTCTTTGAAGGTGTGGATGATTTGTTTGGCTTCGTCGTCTGCCCAGTTTTGGAATAGGATACCAACGGATTTTGCTCCTTTTTCGTAGTAGTAAACGTCTATTGCTAGGATCATTTGTTTTTGTTTTGGATATACAAAAATAAACATTAATTATTTATGGAGGCGTACTCTGCGAATGCGACTGAACTTGATAAGCTAGCCCCGATAGTAGTGGATACCCCACAGCGGTACTTCGACAGGCTCAGCCACTTGTGAGCATTCTGGCAAGCTCGAACTCTATGTGGTGAATTGTTGTTTATGGCTCTATCGACGAATGAGCCTGTCGAAGTTAAGCGAGGAGTAGAAACGGATAGCGGGTAAATAAGTTGCGATGGAATATCCAAACATTTGCTCCAAAAAAGAAAAAACAGGACATTTTTAGTTTATATAGTGTCTGTAAAAATGTCCTGTTAACTTTTAAAACACTAATATTATAGAGATACGCAAAACAAATTAATAAAGAAAAATATGACCTTTCAACTGTACATATTGCAATCAGAAATGTCATATTAATTTTCAATACGTAAATCTATAATTGTGTTTAGGTTGCAGTTCTTTATGAATTCCCTGGAGACCAACTCCCTAGTATTGAAACTAAGTAATTTGTTTTCACATACTTCTCTAACTCATCTTTAGATGGTTTTAGAAAATTCATTTCCAATCTAGCTGTCAAGCCTTCATCGATTTCGGGAAGACTCCTACCATAAGCAGAAATTTCTAATACTTTTAACAATACATTAAACTGATGAATTATTTGTTTTTCATTATTATCATCAAAATGATAGACTTCTAAAGTATTAAAAGTACTTCCAACTTTAATAGATCCCTCACATAAACGCCCATCTATTATTAAAGTTTCTTTATTAGAAAACTCTATTTTTGCTATTTGAAAATTTATTTTTTTTAATGACATGCTTTTTGTGCTTTTTGTACAAATTCATCTATTTCTGCTTGGGAAATATCTCCTAAGCCTTCTAATATTTCTGAAATCTGACTTCTATCAACTCTTGCTGGTAAATCATAGCCCATATCTTTTAAAATTTGCCTAGCATCTTCTATTGGTATTTCAACACCAGCTTTACTAGTAAATTCAGTTGGCGAAACACCTACTGGCACTTCTTTTTCTATATGTGAAAGCACATTGGGTGCTTCAAAATCTACTCCTGCTAAATCATCTAAATCTGCTATTTGCAAAACTCCATTTCCATGATTTGCCGCTTCTGTTCCAAAAACTGTTGCTACTCTAGGATCTGTTGAAGTTGGGGTAATTCCCAAACGTTGTAATGAGGCATTTCCAGGATATCCTTCGGTTGTTCCCCTAAAGAAATATTTCCATATTCCTAGTCCCAATGCATCTATTTCCCCATTAACATCTCTTACATAAGCATAGATATTGGGATTGTTTCCAGCGAGTCCAATAGGGTCTTGTGATATATAAATTCCCTCCTCAGGTGAATAATACCTAAAGCGGTTGTAGTACAAAGCTGTTTCTACATCTTCGTATTGCCCTTGGTAACGAAATGGACAGGAGGCTCGGCTTTGAGTGGAACGTACTTTGCCATTTGCATCTAAGTCGCAATCCCATATAGATTTACCACTTTCTCCATTATACATTTGAAAGGGCGTTCCAATGTGGTCACTTACTATATGATAGGTTCTATCCCCTTTTAGTTTACCGAGTGGGACAAAACTATTTTCTTTAAACAACCAAGTGGTACGTGATTCTGCCCCATCTAAAAGTTCTCCTGTTTCTATATTTTCCTTCCATTCGTGTAGCGGAACATTTCCATCCCAAACAAATTTAGTAATTGTTTGTCTAAACTGCTTGGATATTCTTCGACCAAGTGCATCATAGGTAAATATTACTGTTTGTCCATCGGGACGCTTGACACTGTTTAGCAAACCATTTTCCTGCCAATTGTAGTACCAAGTACCTGCTTTTTTATCCTTTTTAGCAATTAGATTGCCTTCTTGATCGTATTGGTAAACCGCCTTTTTTGTTTTGACCAGTCGGCTACCTTTTTCATATTTTCGACTTTTCTTTGCCACATCGTCAAACAAATTACCAGCAGCATCAGGCATTCTATATTGTATGCTACCATCTCCATAAATAACTTCTGTTAAATTGCCAAAAACGTCATGCTTGAACTGTCTCTCTCCTTTTTTGCTATCCACGACTCCCTTTAACCTACTGCCCATCCCCCAAGTATACTGTCTTGTATGTGTTGCATTTCCGTTTTGAATCAACAACTGTTCAGCTAAATTACCATTTTGATTGTATCTAAAAAGCTGCTCCCAAACACCTTGGGCATACTGCTTGGTCACCCTTCCATTTTGGTCTCTTTCCCATTTCATCTTCCAAGTGCTTGTCTCTATATGACTCAACAAACTTCCTTCGTCTTCGTATCCTATATTTATGGATGCTCCCAAACTACTTGACAAATGGGTTCTATTACCCATTAAATTGTATTCACTTTTAATCCATTGTTCTCCTTGTTTTTCTAATATAATTCTACCAAGCAAATCTCTTTTAAACTCGACTGTAGCTTGATGGTTTTCTGCTTTGATCAGCCTTCCTAAAATGTCATATTTAAAGCTTTCAATATTTTCATTGTTGTAGTAAACACTGTTAATTTTTCCAATATCATTGTAACTATAATATACTGATTCTCCATTGGGTTTAATGGTTTCTATTACTTGTCCTGCCTCATTTCTTACATAATTTTTTTCCAAATCATCAAAACCTATTTCTTTGACGACTTTACCATTCGCATCTCTTTTAAAGTAATATATATCTCCTGCTTCATTTTTTATAGCTCTTAACTGCCCTTCTGTATCGTATTTAAAGTAAATTGTTTTACCCGCTTGTGTTCTTCTAGTAAGATTGCCAAAGAAATCATTTTGAAAAGAAATGCTTTCTAATTTATCTGTATAATGTCTAAGGTTATCTTGCATATCATATTCAAACTGTTGTACATTGCCGCTGGGCTTTTCAACCTTAATCACATTGTTTGCCAAATCAAAAAATTGTTTTTGAATATTACCCTTTGAATCAGTAATTTTTATACATCTTCCTAGCCCATCATAAGTATAGTTTATATCGTTCCCAATCGGTAGTCTTATCTTTTGAGGTAAATATTGTTCATCAAAGGTGAAGGTTGTTACACCTCCACCTTTATTTACAATGCTTTTAGGTAACCCATCTTTATAAGCATAGGTAACTTTTCCACCAAGAGGGTCTTCGACACTCAAAGCATTGCCTAGTTCATCATAAGTATATTTAAAAACTGCTCCGTTTGCTAGTGTCTTTTGGACAACTAAATTTAACTCATTGTAGTCATACAATGTCGTTCCTCTCCCAGGTACATTCAGAGCAATAAGCCTCCCTAAATCATCATAAATATACTTATTGGTAATCCCCAGTTCATTTGTCTTTTGAATCAAATTGTAATGTTGATCATATGCAAACGATTTCTCTCCACCTAAGGGGTTTATTTCTTTTACAACCACACCATCTTCATAATGATAAGTTGATTTGTGTCCCAAACTATTGGTAACAATGGTATATCCTTCAAAATATTCAAACCAATAACTAAACAATCCATTTTCGCCCAAAGCAGCAATGCAACGACCATTTTTATCGTATTCAAAAGTAAATCTGGTTTTGTTTTTAAACACCCTTGCAGTAATGTATTCATTGTTCCATTCTAAATGACTGACTCGATCCAATGCATCAAAATAAGTTGTCATTCTGCCTATTTCGTCATACTCATATTTAATGGATTGAAACTCTTTTCCTATTTCTTCGGGATGCTCCAAACTCAATGATTCAATTTTATTTTGACCATTGTATCGCACTTTAATGCTTCTATGTGCACTGTCAATGATTTCAATTAATTTAAAATCAAAGTCGTATTTAAATTGAATAGAAAAAGCATTTCGATTTGCAATAGAACGAAGTTTATGATAGCCTGCTTCATCTTTTTGTTGAGTAAAATAAAAAAACAGTCCTGCTAAGGTTTCAATGTAGTATATTTCTTTCCCTGTTCTATACAATTTAAATTTATCTGTCTTATTGTAGGTATAGTCTTCCAATTCAGGTTTATCAAAAACAACATTTCGACCATCACAATCTCTTAAAATGATCTTATCTTTTTCCTCTTTTAAGACAAAATCATAGGCATGAAACATTCCACGTCCTAGCGGTCCATCATATCTTTTTTCACTATAATAGTTTACTTTCCAATTAAAAGGAATAGGTCCAGACAAACTAAAACCTTTTATAGCTGCAATCATATTTCCACTGGCTACATCTATAGGATCCCCACAAGTGTTTTTATTACATTGTGGCACTTCATCCAATCTTTCTACTACCTCATCTGCTTGACTTGCTACCTCGTCTGCTTGTTGGGTAACGACTCTTGGAAGTTCTGCCGCTTCTTCGACCAATTCGTCTA
Organism: Chitinophagales bacterium; assembly: GCA_020631035.1. Lineage (GTDB taxonomy): Bacteria > Bacteroidota > Bacteroidia > Chitinophagales > UBA2359 > JAHDGP01. Next base: position 8,002 of record JAHDIA010000219.1, read on the forward strand.
GTTGTTTGGCAAGTTGTTCTGCTACTTCCTCCCCTGTTTCTTTTACCACTTGTTCTGCCACTTCCTCGCCCACTTCTTTTACCACTTTTTTTCCTGCTGAGGCTACCACAGTCGTTCCAGCAGTAAAATAGGCTGCTACTACGTCTGGAATGAACTCCCCTACAACATTGCCAATTTTTGTAGGATTTTCTGCCACCCAATTGGCAACATTTCCAGCCGTATCTATTGCATCTTGTCCTGCGTCTAGCCAGTTTTGTCCATCGCTTGCCCAGTCCATTGCACCTGATACGGCATTGGACCAATTTTCGCCTTTACTCGCCCAATCTCTGGCATTAGATAAAGCATTCTTCCCTTTGTTCCACCCAGACTTGATCATTCCACCCAACGCTTCAACTGTACCTACAGGGTCTTGTGCAACCTGAAAAATCGTTTCACCTAAACCCACAATTCCGTTGACAGCTCCCTCCAATAGTCCAGAGCCTAAATCAACCATCCAGTCCATCGAATGTGTGATACTCTGCATCCAGTCGGGCAGCAATTCGTCTCTTACTCCTCGTAACTTTCCTCTTTGTTCTGCCACCCAATCAAAACCTTCTTTGATGTATTCTGACGGCATTTTGTCTGGTCCTATAGCGATCTTCGCAGCCGCTTCTCGATCAAAATGTATGCTTATTTTCCCGCCCAATAAGCACTTACAAGTTGAGTCTTCCAACAACATTCTAGTACCATCTACTTTCACTCCTTCTTTGGGGTTATCCCATTTGAGAACCGCAGGGACACAAGAGCCACCCTTTACCATACAAATACCCATTGGCTTGATATTCAAAAAAGGGAGTTTATCGGCTTCTGTAGCCACTTTGACCCCATACATATCGGCTGTTTTATCATTTG
>JAHDIA010000220.1 GCA_020631035.1 Chitinophagales bacterium
TAGCAGCGCTAAGGCGAGCATTTTTGATGTAGTATGTTGGAAAATGTCGCAGCATAAAACGATAGATTATTATTTTATTATTACTTCCTTCCTTTTGTACACTCCAACCGAAAAATACTCGTTCCCAAATTCTTTTATTTTATCAAATTGTTTTTTGTCAAATTGTTTGATCCAACTTCCATTTTCACTGATGACAAAGTATTCTGCATCTGCCTGGTACTTAGGACTGATGTTCTCAAAAGCAGCACGACAATAACCCATACGAGCATCCGTCAAACCAGTGTAAGTCGGAAAATTACACACCATTTTCTCCCCTTTCCAATCTACCTCCTCTAAATACTTAGTAACGGCTTTCTGTACTTCAACTTGCTTTTCATAAGTCAAATTGTAGTCATAAGAAAAATCCTTGTCGCTATGATGCCAAAATGTAGGGACAATGGCAAGTATCGTAACAAGCAATGCCAAACGTTTATCCAATTGCGTCACCACCAATGCAAACAAAGCACTCAAAATAGGCAACAACAAAACCGTATACCGTTCCATAAAAAAATTGAGGCTATCAAATGCTACAAAGGCTGCCAATACCATACAGACAATCCCAATTTTGGGAATGACTCCGCCTTTTTCTTCTGAGATAAAGTGTGTATTATCTTTACCCAGAAATTTCCACACAAAAACCACCAAAAACAAAATACTCCCCAACCAACGCCCCTGGTCCCAAAATAAGAAACGAATGACCTCTTTAAAAGTTTCCCAAACATTCGCCAATTCAAAAGACATCAAATCGGTATGATAGGGAAAAAAGAACCAGCTATTTTGTATTTTCTGAATTCCCAAAAACAAGGCAAATACCAAAAGCGGACTCCCCATCACCAATAGCTGTCTCATCCAAGTCGTCCACCTAATACTCTTGGGTTGAAACAGAGAACGCAAACTCATCAAAGTTTCTACCACACACAAACTCACAGGCAAAACAATAGCAGTCTCCTTGCTCAATACTGCTAGTCCAGCGGCTACAAAATAGCCCCAATACTGTTGTTTAAAGTAAAAATACAAGGCAAGTGTCAACAAAAAGGCAAGTAAAATTTCGGGCAACACCAAAGTAGACTGTGCCACAAACACAGGCTGGACCAATACAAAAATGGCTGTTATCCAGCCGCCCACTTTTCCAGCCAACTGTTTTCCCAATGCATAACTTGCCCCCAACAAAGCAACAGACAAAGTCAATGCTCCCAAATGGACGGCAAATAGCGAACTGCCAAATACCTTCATCCAAGTTGCAAAATAAAAAGGACACAATAAGGGATGGCCCCTCGACAATTCCGTTGGCATCGAATTGGGCATCATTGACACACCATTGTCCAATAAATATAAACTTGCTGGACCATATACGCCCAACTCATCCCAAAAAAAAGGCAATTCCAAGGCAGGAAAACGCAAAATGAGAAAAGCAACAAACAATACAGCAAATAGCAATAGAAAAATGACTTGTATCTGAACTTTTTGTTTCAATTATGTTGTTGAAATATAATATTCTTAAAAAGAACAAATTTCCCAAAAAATGCTGGCTTTTATAGAAAACGGTCAAGAAAGTTTTGAAATCCGCCCCTGGAAAGTAGAAGATGCTGCCTCTCTACAAAAACACGCAGACAACATCAAGATTGCGGAGAACCTTAGAGGACGTTTCCCACATCCCTACACGCTGGAGGATGCAAAGGCTTGGATTGAGTTTAATTTATCAGGCAAATGTGAACCCCACAAAAATTTTGTCATTGCGGTCAATGGAGAATGTGTTGGCTCAATTGGACTTAAAATGACCGACGACCGAACACTCTTACATACCGCAGAAATGGGTTATTGGCTCGGCGAAGACCATTGGGGAAAGGGCATCATCACCAAAGCCATTGATCGTATGTTGCAATTTGGCTTTGAACAGGCGCATATCAAAAAAATCTTTGCCTGTGTCTTTGATCCCAACAAAGGTTCTATGCGGGTATTGGAGAAAAATGGTTTCAAACACGAAGCCACCAGAGACCGCCATTGTCTGTTCGACGGGCAACTGGTGGATGAGCTCATCTTCTGTATTTGGAAGAGTGAGTATATAAAATAATATGAGGCAGTAATTTTTTGAACGGAACGCTTTAGGCTTCGTTTGCAGAGTGTCTCCCCGCTGTACACTTTTACTTGCCATTTCCATAGCCCATTCGCCATAGTCGTACCTAGTCTTCCTTCCGTCAGCCGTCGGTACTTCTTGTCTCATTGGGCTATCTCAATGGCAGGTAATCGTTCCCATCGGGCGTATTTTATTCTATTTTTTCCTTTTTACCTCGCCTGATCCCATAACTGACATACTTGTTTCAGGATTTCCGTGATAAACCACATCACCCGAACCAGAAATGGCTACATTCAATTGCTCTTCGGCTCCAACCTCCACATCACCCGAACCAGAAATACCAATATCACAATTTTCTGACATCCATTTTGCCCCATCAATATCACCTGAACCAGAAATACCGATGTTCAATGTTTCGCTACTACCCACCAATACAATGTCACCAGAACCAGAAATACCAATGTTCATTTCCTCTGATGTAAAAGCATCTTTCATTGTCAAATCGCCTGATCCACTGATACCAATAGAATGAATTTCAGGTATGGTAATATAAAAAGTTAAACGGTTTTTGTAATTACTACTCCCCCATCTGTTTCCTTTCTCCCTCTTATTCTTAATTTTTAATGATTGGTTTTTAACCTCTAAATCCAATTTATCAATCAATTCTTGGTCTCCCTCTACCCTTACTTCTTGTTTGTCCCCTCGATACAATATCACATCTGCATTGTTTTCAATACCAATGGCAGAAAATGCAGGCAAATCAAAGCTTTGTGCAGCTCCATTGAGGCTCAAGCCACAAACAAAGAACAATAAGATTGCAATGGGAATCAATAATTTTTTCATGGTTTATGTGTTTTATTTGTAATTCTTTACCCTCAAAGACGTCTCCATAATCTAGGAGTTGGAAAATGATGCAAAAATCGGTCAAAAACTTTCCAGACTGTATTTTTGTTCTTTTTAAAAGATATACTCAATGGCTAATTATTTTTAGCAAAAGAAAAGGTGTCATCTTTTTAACTAGTATATAATAGCCAAACAAAGAGAAACATATTAAAGGTGACACCTTTTAAATCATTAAAGTACAAGTATTTTGTAACATTGTGGCAATTCATTAACTTCGCAGCAATTTCACCAAATATAAATAAATTAAACGTATGAAAATTTTAGTTTGTATCAGTAAAGTGCCCGATACAACCAGCAAAATCACCTTTACAGACGGGAATACCAAATTCAATGAAGATGGTATTACTTGGATTATGAATCCAACTGATGAGTGGTATGCTTTGGTTAGAGCCATTGAAGTAAAAGAGGCTGCTGGTGGTAGTGTTACAGTCATCAGTGTCGGTGATGCAAGTAGCGATCAAGTTATCCGCAAAGCATTGGCCATTGGTGCTGACGATGCAGTGAGAATAGATGCCAATCCAACCGATGCCTATTTTGTAGCGTCACAAATCGCTGAATATGCCAAAACACAGGGATATGACCTTATTTTTACAGGCAAAGAAACCATCAACTACAATGGTTCTGTAGTAGGTGGTATGCTAGCTGAGTTCCTAGAACTTCCTTATGTTTCTTTGGCAACCAATATGGAATTGAATGGATCTACTGCGACCATCGAAAGAGAAATCGAAGGTGGAAAAGAAATTTTAGAGCTTAATACACCATTTGTTATCAGTGCCAACAAAGGTTTGGCCGAACAGAGAATCCCCAATATGAGAGGCATTATGATGGCTCGTAAAAAGCCATTAAATGTTGTAGCTGCGGCTGCTACAGATGCCCCTACAGAAGTATTGAACTACTCTGCTCCTGACCCAAGATCAGCTTGTAAATATGTAGAAGCTGACAATATGACGGAGTTGGTGCGCTTATTACATGAAGAAGCAAAAGTCATCTAATTGATGCTTGATCTCTTTATTTCATCAAGTAATGTTATCATTACTATAAAAATTATTTAGAATAAAATGTCAGTATTAGCATATATAGAATTATCTGAAGGAAAAGTAAAGAAAGCCTCTTTTGAGACGGCTTCTTATGCTGCGGCGACCGCTCAAAAATTGGGTACCGAAGCCATCGGAGTTGCCCTTGGCACTGCCGACAGCAGCGTATTGGCTGAGTTGGGTCAATATGGATTGAGCAAAGTATTGCATGTAGACAATGCTCAATTAAACAACAACGATTCAAAAGTAGACGCAAAAATAGTTGCTGAAGCAGCTCAACAAGCTGGTGCAAATGTCGTGATCTTATCTCACAACTATGCTGGTAAAGCATTGGCTCCAAGATTGGCTGTAAGATTGAAAGCTGGTTTGGTAGCAGGTGCCACTGAATTGCCTGAGACAGATGGTGGTTTTTCAGTAGTTAAAACAGCTTTCTCTAGCAAGGGATTTGCCAAAATTGGCTTTAAAACAGACAACAAAGTCGTTTCTATTGTCCCCAACTCTTTTGGTGTACAAAAAGGCGAAGGCAGTGCAAGTGTTGAAGCATTGAGCGCAAGTGTAGATGCTCCAAGCCTCACTGTTAAAGAAAGAGTCAAATTATCTGACAAAATCTCTTTGACTGAAGCTGATTTGGTTGTTTCTGGTGGTAGAGGTCTTCGTGGACCAGAAAACTGGGGAATGATTGAAGAAATGGCAGACATTTTGGGTGCTGCAACTGCTTGTTCAAGAGCAGTGGCAGATGTTGACTGGAGACCACACCACGAACACGTTGGACAAACAGGTATTGCCATTAGTCCTAATTTATATGTAGCAATTGCCATTTCTGGTGCCATTCAGCACTTGGCAGGTGTAAGTAGTAGTAAGACCATTGTTGTCATCAACAAAGATCCTGAAGCTCCTTTCTTTAAAGCTGCTGATTATGGTATAGTAGGAGATGCTTTTGAAGTAGTCCCCAAATTGAATGAAGCCTTGAAGAATTTTAAAGCTTCTGCCAATTAATTTAGCTAACTAATACAAATTAGTATTAATATAAAGTGATAATAGAAGCAAAAACAGAATTGTTTTTGCTTCTATTTGTATTTATCCACAAAAAATTGTAATTTACTTTAAGAAAATCTGACCGTAGCTATAAAATTACGTATAGCTTATTAAGATTTGCTCATCTATCCTCAGATATGGAAAAATTGGAACTAGAAATAGCGGCTTTGTCGCACAGTGTTACTCAATCTCAATCTTATGCAGTTGTATTGAAAGAGGTAGAAGGTGCCCGTAGATTGCCAATAGTGATTGGAACTCCCGAGGCACAAGCTATTGCGGTTGCTATGGAAAATATGAAACCCAGTAGACCACTCACCCACGACCTATTAAAAAGTGTATGTGACGAATTTCAAATTAGACTATTAGAAGTTGTCATCAATGATATGATTGAGGGCATATTTCATGCAAAATTGATTTGTGAACAAAATGGAGAAGTGCTTGAAATTGACTCTCGTACCTCCGATGCACTTGCTTTAGCTGTTCGCTTTGGATGTCCCATCTATACCTACGAGTTCATTCTTGACTCTGCTGGCATCATCTTAGAAGGTGAAGAGGAACAAACACCTGTACGCAGTCAACCTCCTCCCAAAACCAAGGGGAGCCGTTCTGATTTTTCTATGCATAGTCTCAAAAAACTCTCTACTATGTTAGAAGATGCCATCGACAAAGAAGACTACGAATTGGCAGCCCGCATTCGAGATGAAATGGACAAAAGGGGTGGAAACAAATAAATAAAATTTTCATAAATGTAACCAGTTGAATAGGATTGCGTCCCAATTTTAAAATGAGATGAAATCCCTACTCTATCTTTGTATCTGTTGTTTGCTAAGTATTCCCTTACTTGGGCAACAAAATGCTCCTTTTACTCAAAATCGAAACATTCCTCCTGATTTATATCGTTTAAAGAATACACACACTCTCAATATAGGGGTGGGTTTTCCCAATAAAATTGGTTTGAGTATCAAGGCACTCGAACTGTTTGGGGTTGTTAATGATGGTAAAACCACCCCACAATTTACCATTGCTTATGAATATGGTATAGATGAAGCAACAGGTATTGGCGTACATTTTGGTTATTATTCTGCTCAAACACCTGGTGTCAACGAGATTCTCAACAACCTCAACCTCAATTTGGATGATTTGGAAGACTTGGGTCTCCCCACCGATTTGGACAATCTTGCTATTTCAGACCTCTTAGGTACACTTGATGAAGGTTCTGGCGAGTTGGGAGATATATTAGGTGATTTCCTTGGCGAATTTGTAGATGTTACCGAATTGCTCACAGATGAATTGTGTGACATTCTTCCTTTTGGGTGTGGTGCTGTTCAAGACATACAAGGTGTTGTAGGGGATGCCATTGAAGGTGGATTGGATTTACAAATCTTTAGTATTTCTGGTAGACTTGCTTACCATTATCCAATCTCTTCTCGTTTTGAATTGTATGCTTCAACCACTGCTGGCATCAACATCATTCGTCAACGCAAGGTTGCAGTAGACCACCAAGGTATTGAGCAAAGAATCAACAATGTGTTGCAAATTCCTTCTTTTGTCTATTATGCCAAAGCGGGTGGTCGTATAAAAATTACAGATGTATTTGGTGTGTATGGTGAATTTGGTTATGGAAATGTTACCCTTGCGAATTTGGGCGTGAGTTTGAAATTTAATGAGTAAGAAATTTAAGATTGAAAATTCAAGATTAGGAATCTTGAATTTTCAATCTTAAATCATTTGACCCAATCTCTTAAATTTAGCATTGTGTAATATTTCTACCATCTACAAAAGCTAAAACTAATTCCCCTCCTTGGACTAGCCCCTCCAAGGAGGAACTAAATTTGCTACCAAGAAATTGGAATTACCTCAACGGAGGTAAGGCATTTTGAAAATATTGGGCATCAATATCAATTATTTAAGACGAAGGGATGAAATTGGCGAAACTAGCCCCGATAGTAGCGGATAGCTCCCGTAGGTAGGTTGGTTAGTCCTAACAGGTTTTTGCAACCTGTTAGGACTAACCAACCTACGGGACTAGCAGCGGATAGCGGGGACACAAGTAGCGACGAAGTCCTCAAGCATTTGCTCCTAATCCATTTGTAAATTATTAAAAAGATGAGAGGCATATTTGAGATGCCAGGCATCAAATCAATCCTTTGCCATTCGGACGATGCGGGGTTGGAAACTGCCTAGAATATCAACCAAATCGCCTTGGTGGTTCATCACTTGTTCGATGTCTTTATATGCCATTGGTGCTTCGTCTAGACCGCCACCAATGAGCGTAATTCTGTGTTCCTTCAAGTACTTCTTAACATAATTGTGGGTCAAGGACTCTTTGGCTCTCTTGCGAGACATTTGACGACCTGCACCGTGAGAGGCTGAATTTAGTGACAAGGCGTTACCTTTGCCTTTGACTATGTAACCAGCGGCAGTCATCGAGCCTGGAATGATGCCGAGTACGCCCTCCCCTGCTGGAGTTGCGCCTTTGCGGTGAACGATGACTTCAGTACCATCCGCCAGTTTTTCTTTCCAAGCAAAGTTGTGGTGGTTTTCGACCATAAAGGCTGGTTTTTCCCCCAATGCTTTGGACAGGCGTTTGTGAATGTCGTGGTGACAAGCCGAGGCGTAATCGCCTGCTAGATTCATCGCCAACCAGTATTCTTGACCGCTTTCGTCGTCTAAATCCAACCAAGCCAGACTCTTTGCAGACTTGGGAAGCAAGCATTTGTCCATTGCCAATCGGGTGTAATGCATGGCGATGTTTGCCCCTAAACCTCTTGAACCAGAATGCGACAAAATACCCAAGTATTTACCCGATGGCAAGGCAAATTCGTTGTCGGTATTGAGTGTTACTTCGCCAAATTCGACAAAGTGATTGCCTCCGCCCGAAGTCCCTATTTGCCTGTAGGCTTTGTCTTTGAGACTTCGCAGTAATTTAAGTTCTTTGAACTCGTTTCGCTCAAAAATTTCGTGATTGGTGTCTGGATCATCGAAGATTTTTTTCATTCCAAAGCGGGTATTGGCCATCAAATACTTTTTGAGTAATTGTTGGTGTCCGCTAAGATAAATGGGATCAATGTCGTAGACTGTTAGGCACATTCGACAACCAATGTCCATACCGACTCCGTAAGGAATGACGGCATTTTCGGTAGCGAGTACCCCGCCAATGGGCAATCCATATCCTGAGTGAGCATCGGGCATCAATGCACCTGCTTTGACAATGGGTAGTTTCATAGCGGTATCCATTTGGAGCATCGCTTGTTCCGAAATGTGTTGTTTGCCATATGCCTTGTAATGAAGGGTGTCTTTTCTATAAGGAATTTCTTTCTTAGGGGCTTCTTCTGGCTGTTCGATTAATTCGTCTGCCAATGTATGCCACTCAACATCCTCTTCAAATTTTTCTGGATTTTCTAGAATATTTTTTAATATATTTAAAGCCTCATCTTTGGATTGGTGTTTGCAAATTTTATGTGCCAATTGCATTGCCAAACTGATGATGGTGGTATCTTGATAACCTATTTTTCTTAGGTCTCTTCCTTTTAACTTTAGCTTAGCCATTTATATTAATTGTGAGTTGTAAATTATAAATTGTGAATTGGTGTGTTGTTGCACCATAAAGTTATTTACTTGTATTTTGGATTTTTGTTGTAGAAGATGCCTCATTGGGATTCGAACCCAAACCGAAGGAGTCAAAGTCCTCCATGCTACCCATTACACCATGAGACAAAGTAAAAACCCCAAACACTTGGGAGAGTGTTTGGGGTTTTATAAACAAATATTCATTCTTTGTTTTATTGT
>JAHDIA010000851.1 GCA_020631035.1 Chitinophagales bacterium
ACAGAGGTAGAAGTCACCTCCATCAAAAGATACAAGGAATTGTTTTACCCATACTCCATCATCGCTGCCCTTTTGTTGATTTTGGATGTATTGTTGCGACAAACATTTTTCAGGGGAATCGTTTGATTCAATTGGGAATAGAAATGGTGAATGGGCGCCCCCGTAGCGACGCACGGCCGTGTGTCTGAACACAAAACGGGCGAAAAACACAAAACAGACGAAAAACACAAAGAAGCAAGGCGTGAAGCGAATAGAAAAAAGAAGCAACGAAGCACAAAGAGATACGAAAATACGCCCGATAGAAATGGAAAGCCTTGTGTAGGGGCTGACCTGTGTGTCAGACCACAAGCTTGAAATGGATAGCGGGGAGACACCCACAAACGGAAGCCAAAAGCGTTCCGTTCAAAAAATTTCAATTTGAGTTAGCTATATGTTTAAATTTGAACACGAATATTATTTATGGGCATTGCTCCTACTGCCAATTTTGGCATTGCTGTACTTTGTGGCAATGCGCTGGCGAAAGAAGGCGATGGAGAAGTTTGGTGAGTTGAACCTAGTCAAGCAGCTTGTACCCGATTTGTCCTTTAACAAACAGCGGCTCAAATTCTTTTTGTACCTCGCTGCCTTGTTTTTCATCATTGTTGGATTGGCAAACCCACAAATAGGAACCAAGCTCGAAAAGGTCAAACGCCAAGGAGTAGATGTGATGGTGGCAGTAGATGTATCCAAGAGTATGTTGGCAGAAGACCTCAAACCCAACCGCTTAGAAATCGCCAAACGCATTGTTTCCAAATTGATTGAAAAATTGGGCAACGATAGAGTGGGACTGATTGTCTTTGCAGGGAATGCTTACCTCCAAATGCCACTGACTGTTGATTATTCCGCTGCCAAATTGTTTCTAGGCACATTGAGCACCGATATGGTTCCCACACAAGGAACCGCATTGAGTCAAGCCATTGAACTCGCCAAGGTCAACTTCGACAGAGAAAGCAATAAATACAAAGCACTCATTCTGATTACCGATGGTGAAAACCACGAAGCAGGCGCAATAGACGCCGCAGAAGAAGCCAAAGAAGAAGGCGTCATCATTCACACATTGGGGATTGGATCTGAAGATGGTGCACCCATACCCGAATATTACCGAGGACAAAGAAGAGGCTATAAAAAAGACAAGAGTCAAAATGTGGTCAACTCCAAATTGGATGAGACCATCTTGAAGGAAATTTCGGAGGCAAGTGGAGGCAGATACTTTAGGGTACAAGGAGCGCAAAATGAAATTCCCCGCATCATCAATGAGTTGCAAAATATGGAAAAGAAAGACTTTGAAGACAGAGTCTTTACCGATTACGAAGATCAATTCCAGTACTTTATTTTCATTGCCATCGTTTTGTTATTGATAGAGTTCTTTATCTCTGAAAGAACAAGAGGTT
>JAHDIA010000221.1 GCA_020631035.1 Chitinophagales bacterium
AGCTTGTAGAGATGTCCCGATGCATCGAGGACATCTACAACTTGCAGCGGATAGCAGTGGTCCGACATCTCGGCAAACAAGTAGCGACGAAGAACACCAACATTTGCTCCAATAAAAAATATTGAAAAATACCCGTAGAGAAAATTCACGAATTTTCTCCCACACTGCCCTGAGCAAGAGATGGGTGCATGCTACGTTTGATTGCCCTGAGCAAAAGACTGCTGCATGCTACATTTGATCGCCCTACGCTCACTCCAAGGCAAATACTGCTGGGCAATACGGTTCTCAGGCTGGCGGTCGAAGGTATAGAGGACAAGCCAGAAAAACCATTCGAGGGGCTTCATCAAAAGATAGACGAAATCGGAAATGTATTTGTACTCGAAAAGGTAGTAATGCTTGTGAACGAGTGTGCCGACTTTGTTGTAGTTGTGTCTGATGCGTGTATGTACCTTGGGAAAATGTTCTTCTATTAATTCTTCAAAGGCATTGGCGATGAGCAATTGACGGTTGCAAATGATGGGCTTGCCATGACGAATGCCCAATCGTTGAGGTTGAACAATTTGGGGATGTCCCTGAGCGGCAACGGAACAGAGATAATGGCCGCCACAGTCTACATTAAAACACTCTTCTTCTATTTGGGAAAAACCCAATCGATAGGTTTCGGTAAAAGCTTTTATGGTTGAGTCGGGCTGTTGTCCAAATAACATCAAAATGGCTGTACAGATAATTAAAATGGGAAGAAATACCAGTATTAAAATGGGGTATTGTTTGAAAGCATTTAATCTCAATATTTTAAAGGCAATTTGATTGATAGGACCTTGGGTATTCCAGTTTGGATTCTCAAAATTTTGGAAGGCAAGGTGTTGGTTGCGTGCCAGTGTCCCCAAAAACAATAACATAATAATGGGACAAATAGGTGGTTGGCTGTCTAGGAAGTGGTAGGTCAGCAAGCCATTGAGGAGGACACCAACTAGCAAGAAACAGTTGGCGAGTACTTCGATTATGGGAGGGGCCATTTGTTTGCGGAAAACAGAAAAAAAATAGGCAAGCATACAAAGCCCAATCCAGACATACATCGTAATGCGGTGTTGGATGCCAAAAAGGTGATCGTCACAACATACTTCTTTGGCAGCCCAATCGCCTGTAAAGTAGATGTAAAATATGGGTAAAAAACCCACCACAAACAAATCAAGTAGGAGGTTTAAGACAAATGGAAGCGCACGTTTGCCAACAGCAATGGATTTGAATACATCGGCAACTGCCCAAATGAGCAGTAAAATTCCAATAATGATGAAAACTTCCATATTAGTAATAGTTAAAATTTTATGCCAATGTTTTTTGATAATAAGATTTGCTTAAAAGAAAAGTAGCAGTAAAATAGAGCAACGCAAAGCCGCCTGCTACCAAAATATTGCTCCAAGCCAACATCAAGGCGTCTACCTCAATGTCTAAGTAAGTTGTCCAACAAGCCACTCGGTCCATAAACATATAACGATTGATTTGGGCACGCCAGTACCAGATGCAGACTAAGGCACTCAATAATGGACCAATCCAAGTAGGCATTTTTAATTTGAGGGCGACAAACTGTATAAATGTAGCAATGCCCAATAAGGGGAAATTGAGAATGAATAAGTCTATAAAAGGAGAACATTTGAGGCAATTGCAAGACAATTGATTGAGTGCCCCATTGAGATAGGCAAAAAGATAACCTTCAGCTATGCTACAGCCAAAAGTGATGAGGGCAATGTATAGAATGGTTTTGAACAATGAGGCAGTGACTTGTTTGAATGCCAAAGATAAGATGTTTTAATTTTCCTTGCGCAATTTCTTCCAGCGTTTTTTGGAGGCTTCTTTGTCTGTTTTGTATTGATCTGATATGCCTCTTTGTTCGTAGAACTTTTTCTTATTGGTATGGAATTTGAATTTATTTTCTCCATTTTCGTCGCTGGTGATTTCGACATAGACCTTGTTTTTGGTGGCATCGTATCCTCGTTTTTCGGGTATGTCTTTTCGTTTGCTTGGTTTAAGATTGGCGAGTGGAATCGAAATCCATATATTGGTGGCATCTCCATAGCTAAGTACGCCCTCAACAAACATATTGAAGGCATTGGATTGTATTTCCATTTGGGGAATGTACAATTCTTGTCCTTGTATGGTGATGCTGTTGGTCAGTGGGGCAAAACGCAATTCGGAAAACCGTTTTTGCATTCCTACTTTGGCAGTGACTGAATCAAGTGGTGCCAAGCCTTTTAGGGCTAAATCTTGAAGGTCGAAATGTATGGAACCTACAGTGGCACTTGGAATCAAACGATTGTCTGTCTCTGAAATGACTCCTGCGAGGTCCAATTGCATAGTGATATTTCCTGCTAGTTCTTCTATTCCTTGTAGGGAAGGAAGGGACAAATAATCGAGGCTTTTGAGCAATTGAGCGACGTCCAGTTCTTGGGTTGTAAAGTTGGCATTAAAAGGTGTTTGATTGGTTTGGTTCAAATTTAATTGTCCATCGACTTGCATACTGCCATCTAAAAAGTCAAAACCTGTTTGTTCTAGTACAAGCGTACTTCGATCAATCAAGTGCATGCCTGTCACCAGATTTTTGACAAAAAAGTTATTGGAATAAACAAAGGTATCGACTCTCAATTGTAAGCTAGGGTCGAAAGTGTTAAGGATGCCTTTGAGGGTATTTTTGACTTTGGTGGTTGAGCGTTCAGTAGAGAGTCCACTGGTGTAGACGAGCTCTTCGCCAAAATAATTGAGAAAGTGTTTCCAGTCCAATTTGGGAGAAGCTACACTAACTGTTGATTGGATTTTTTTACCTGTATCGCCAATGAGCAATTCGCTGATGTTGTTGAGTTGCCCTTCAAAACGCATTTGTTGGTTGAGCGAATCTGAACGTAGAAAAAAATAGAAATGGGCATCGTCCTCTTTTAAATTCATTTGTATGTCACTTAGCGGAAGAATCAGATCGACTTCTTTGTAGTAAATTTCGCTATCTTTCATCGAAAAACGAGCAGTACTTTTGTTGAGCAATTCCTCCATATTGGCTACATCGCCTTTGTATGTCAAATCTACTTCAAATTGCCCTTCATCAAAAAAGAATTGGTCGGTTTGAAAAAACTCATTAAAAACAAGGGGTTTGCCTTCAATGTGTACTTGGGTATTGGCAAAACCTTTTTGTGGGTTTTGTAGATTGGTGTCTGGAGCATAGGAAATAACTCCTTTGACAGCACTTGTATCCTTTATTTCAAAGTGTATGTCACCTTTAGAGGTATTGGGAATCAAGCCTTCTTGATCGTCTAAAACGCCAGCGTGTTCGATTTGTACGTTGAGTTTTTGGGGTAAGTTATTGAGGTTTTTCAGTAGTTTGACGCCCAAATAATCAAGGGGAGGCAAGAGCTTTTGTAAATTGAGGTTTTGGGTACTCAATACCATTGTAAAGGGTGTTAGGTGGGGAGCTGCAATGTCTAGTTTGCCGTTAAAATCTACCTTGCCACCTTCGTAGTCAAAATGGGTTTGTTCTAGGATGAGACTATGGGCATTTTCAAAATGAATACCTGTTTGGAAATTGTGTAAAGCTACTTTGCCTTGGTACAACAAAGTATCTACCGCAATGGACAAGCGAGGCTGAAAGTTGTAATGAATGCCACTAATGGTCTCTTTCATTGTTTGCTTTTTCTCACGGTTTGTCTTGGGGCTTCCCCGTTTAAGATAGCCGTTTGCTCCAAACAAATCAACAAAGTCACTCCAACTCAATCTATTGGCACTGAACTGCACTTCACTTTGAATGTTTCTTTGAGTGGCTTGTTCAAAAAGGAGAGAAGAAACGTTTTGAATCTCTCCTTTGATTTGATAGTCATTTCCTTGGGTGAGGGTGTGACTGTTGATTTTAAATTGAGCGTTTTCTCCCGATTTGTTTAGTTGTATAGATTTAAAAGGAAAGACAACATCTTTGCTTTGATAGACTACTTCTATATTGTTTAATTGTAATTTGGCATCTGACTGATTCAGTAAGGTTTTTAAATCACGTAGTGGTCCCTCAATTTGGGCATTCAATTCAAAATCTCCCTTTTCAAAAAAGAATTGATCGTTGTTGAGGTAGTCGCTGACACTGTTTGCACTGCCTGTAATATTTAAATCACTTTGTAGGCTCATCCCATCTTGTCGGTTGAAGTTGATGAGGCTTTCAGGAGCAACAATCTCAAAGTTTTTGAAATTGGCAGAAAGGACATCAAACTCTATTCGGTAGCGGTTCTTGCCTTCAGTCAAAGCTCGCTCGTCGGTATAAACTCGATTGACAAAATGGGCTTGGGTCTTTACATTTTTTAATTCATATTCTTGAATATTTAAATCAATGTCATCTGCTATGAAATAAACCTCTACTACAGGATTGCCACCAGGAACAAAATTGCCTGTAATGATTGTTTTGGTGTAAATAGGATCATCGGATTGTAGGACACTCAAGACCTCTTGTCGATAGGGTGGAAGCAAAGAAAGACTTTTTGAAAATTGGGTTTGTGCGTTCTCTAGGGTGATACTGGAATGTGCTGTCCCATCTGTATTGAATGCGCCACTAAATAAAAATTCTTCATCATTGATGTAGAGACTAGAGGGCGAAAACTTTAAGAATCCATCTTGAAATTGTATGGGGCAATTCCCTTCGATTAAGCTGTTTTGTAAGAAAGTACCCTGTTCTTCTAAGAAAGTCATTTGCTCAACTTGTAAGGCCATTTTTAAACTACCAGCCGTTACCGTTTCGCCAATATTGAGTTTGCTTTTTAGTTTGTCAATTGTCCCCTTAATATTGGTTCCATGTATGTTGTTGGTGATTTGAAAGGCGACATTGTGAATATTGATTTTGAGTTTTTCTCCTTTGATTTTAACTTCTGATTTTTTGTCTTTATTTTGTTTGAATAAACTTCTCAAACTATTGTAGCCTAAACTGTCGGTATGTATCTTGAAATGTCCATTTTTTAAATTTAAAGTTCTAATTTCTGCTTGATTGTCGAGTAATTTAAGCAAGGAAAGAGACATTGACATTTCCTCGATTTCCAAGACAGCCTTTTGATGTTGTTCGAACTGTGCATCTTTGACGAGGACGTTTTGGAGGGAGAGGGTAGCGAGGGGAAAGTTTCTAAAAACACTTATAGACGCTTTGTCAAAGGAGAGGGAGCCATTGTTGAGGACTTCGACTTGTTCAAATATTTTGGTTTGATTGGACTGTAAGTAACTATTGATACCAATGAGTGTGATACCCAAAATCAGGAACAAGCACAAAAGCGCAATCAAGGCAATTTTAATTGCCTTGATTGCGCCTCGTGTTTTTCTTTCTTGCTTGCTAGAATTTGAGTCAATCTCCATTTGAGTTAAAGATAAAAATTTTAGGGAGAATCTGACAAGGAATGCTTTTAATTAACCAAAAGTTAATTACAATCAGTCACATCGCCCGTTCCATCAATACTAACTGTAACGGTTGGCTCACCCTTGTAACAAACATCACCCGAACCATCAATTTTGACAGTCAAGTCAGAGATAACAGTCAATTGAGAATCTCCTGAACCATTGATGTCTACCACACATTTGTCCGAATTTAAGCCATAGTTTTTAATGTCACCCGATCCATCCAATTCGATTTCTTGTAAATCGGTATAACCGTCAACGCTAATGTTGCCCGAACCATCCAACTCTATAGAAGTCGCTTCTGTTGAATCCATTGTTACTTCGATATCGCCCGAACCATCTAGGTTGATTTCTAGAGAGGAGTTGCTTTCATATTCAATTTCTATATCGCCCGAACCATCCAAGGTCAAATCTAAATTGTCGCTTACTTTCAATTCATTTCTCGATTCAATATTGCCTGAACCACTCAAACGAATTTCGTCAAATTCCTCTAGTGTTATATAAATCATTACATCTTCGATATTGGAACAACCGTCAATTTCTATATTCCAAATACCACCACTGACATCAGAATCTTCTTCTATGACTTCAATGATGTTGGGGGCTGCTTCGATTCTGATTTCTTGCTCTTCGCCATATTCCAAAATCACATCAGCAGAAATACCCAAATCAAAACCGCTAATGTCTTCATCTAAGTCAACTATTTGGGTGACACTGTCTCCTTTGGGCTTCAAGCAATTGGTAAATAATTCACGTTCACAACTGCTAAATGCTAAAGAAATGAATAATCCGAGTGTTGCTAAAATTAAATTTTTCATATTGTTATAATTTAAGATTCAAAATTAAATTTATTTTACAATTCGTTGATTTAAGTTTCTAACTTGCTTTTACCTATAAGGTGCAGTTAAATTTAATTTTGTTGCAGAGTGTTGGAAATAAATTTAAATTTTTTCGCAGTAGTTTTTTAAGATGAAATTTATTTGAACGGAACGTCCGAGCTTCGGACGAGGGTGTCTCCTGGCTATCCGCTTTTGCATGGCAACCGCTACTATCCAGCGTAGGCATCGGTTCTTTTGGTCCTTCGTGGGTTCTATTATCCATCCGCATCACGCTTTGCGTCTCATTCCCTATAGTATAGAATGCCTGGCATCTTCAAGATGCCTCGCATTTTTATGTGTATGAGATGAGGGGAATCAACAAAATGGAATGTATTCAGATGCCCGCCATCGAAGGGCAACAATCTAAAAAAGCAATGTATGCCTAAAACCCCAATTGGTAATTTTACGCTGTTCGATGCCCAATGGAATAAAACTGTTTTCAAAAGAGATGCCCACTTGATAATACAATTTGGAATTGATTTTTTTCTCCAATCCCATTCCCAAATGAGAAGAACCCAGATAAAGAAAATAGGTTGGTTCAGTATATTCTTTTGTGCTGAGATCGTCAAAGGCATAAGTAAACTTTTGAGGCAAATACAATTGCCAGCTCAAAGCCCCACTGACAAAAAAGCGGTTGTTGCGACTGAGTTGGTATTTCCATTTGAGCCCAAGTGGAAAATCAAAAACGTAAGAGCGTCCTAAGATGCCTTTTAGGTTTTGGGTGTTTTTTAGTTGAGGATAGCTTTCGAGTGCTTGTAGATTGGTTTGCTCATCAACCAATACTTGGTATTCGTGAAAATTGAAACGGGCTTGCCCATACAACCAAAACGATTTGTACAATAAATACTCCGCTTCCAAACCAACATTGAATCCACCCAACTGGTGGAAACCCAAATCGGTAAATGTGGCGTAGGGTTGAGCAGTCACACCAAACATAAAACGTTTAAAATGCTCTACTTTTTTGCTTTGTCTGTTTCGTTGGAAATAAGGCATAAGCTCCCAGCCCAATTCATGTGAAATGGCTTGTAAAGGCACCCATTTATTGGATGTAGTTGTTACAGTAGCATTGACTTTTAAAGTAGTATTTATAAGATTGTCTGTGTTTTCCTCCTGACTATATTTATTTGAATGTGGTGCTACTGATTTATTGGAAGTTGTATGGGTATTTGCTTCATTAAAAGAATTGTTGGCATTCTTGTCTAAGTTTGAAGCAATACTTGACTGTTTTACGATTATTGGACGCTTATTGCTTGTAAAGTCACCGCCTTTGTAGTGGGTTTGCGAAGGAGTCAAGCCCCTATTACTTGGGGTGTTTGTTGCTTGAATACTCCCTTGTTTGGTGCTAGGTCTATTATTTGTTATTGACTCATTCTTGGCTGTTGTTGTAGAGGTGCGATTGTTGTTTGTTATCGACTCATTTTGGGCTGTTGTTTTAGATGATGCTTGATTGTTGGTATTGATAGAAGCAATGTTTTTGGCATTGGCACAAGTTTCGGTTAAGTGAGCAATGTTTTGCTGTAGTTTGGCATTGGCAATTGTTTGTTGATCGAGTGTATTTTGTAATGTTTGAATGTCTTGATAAGCAGTAAAACTATAAAATCCGAGTCCGAGTAGTAGTAACAATAAAATCCCCAATATAGAGGCGGTCCATCTATTCCAAATGCCTGTACTAGCTGGAGTGTCAGTGGGTGCAGGACTTGCCACTGCATCATCGGCATCTAATCGACCAGCGATATTGTCCCATAATGCATCGGAAGGGCCGCCGCTAAATTTACCGACTTCCCCTCTGACAAAAGATTCAAAATTTTTATGTTTATCTTCCATTACTACTCGATTGTAAATTCGGAATACATTTTTTGCAATGACTTTCTCGCTCGTAAATAATGTGAGCGAACAGTGGCTTCTTTGAGTTCTAGCATTTGAGCAATGTCCTTAAATGGGTATTCCTCAATCGCCCTCAAATTGAAGACCGTTTGATACATAGCGGGTAGTTGTTGAATCAAATAAATGATGCGATCGCCATTTTGTTCGTGTTTCAAAAAGTCGCCATTGTCCAAGTGTTGATAATGGTCAGTGGCCAGTTCAATTGTATTCATTTCTTTTGCACGGTATTTGCGAATGTGCATCAATGCCGTATTGACTACGACTTTGCGCATCCAGCCCTCCAAACTTCCCTTGCCACTATATTTGGCAAGGTCCTTGAAGATTTTGTAAAAACCTTCTTGTAATATATCTTCAGCATCTTGACGGTTGCGGGCATAACGCAAACAAACACCATATAAATCTAGCTTGTAGCGTTTGTACAAAGCATATTGTGCTTTGCGATCTCCTGCAATACAGGCGTGTAAGTCTATATGTTGTTGCTGGTTTTGCACTTGCCGAAAATAGCCGTTTTACTACTAAGGTGCATAAAAAAGGGAAAGTGTTGCAAGATTGGATTAAAAATTAGAAAATTTTAAATTTAAAATTACCGTAGAGAAAATTCACGAATTTTCTCCCACCTAAATCTACAAAAGAGAGCTTGTTTGAGATGTACCAAACATCTCCATTTGT
>JAHDIA010000222.1 GCA_020631035.1 Chitinophagales bacterium
TCCTAACCAAAAATACTTCCGTCTCAACTTCAGAATAGGTTTTCAGACAGGTTCTTACAAAGGATTAGATGTTGTCCACTTCACCCAAAATCATACAAGCACCAACCGTCACATTGGTGACCTCATCGATCAAAATCAAACTACCTGTATTTCTATTACGGTGATAAGAATCAAATAACAAAGGTTCTGTTGTACGCAGGGTAATTCTACCAATGTCATTTAGACCAATGCTTTTGTCATCAGTTAAACGACTAAGGGTATTGATATTCATTTTGTACTTTACCTCTTTTATGATACATCTTGCCGCTTTGGTTGTATGTATCAAAGCGTATTTACCTCTTTCTTGTAAAGGTTTTTCATTCATCCAACACACCATCACATCCAAATCTTGGCTTTGATCAGGTATATTGTCTTCTCTTACAATCATATCTCCACGACTGATGTCAATATTGTCTGTTAAAGTAATTGTAACAGACATTGGAGAATTGGCTTGCTCTACTTTTTCACCAGCAAAATCTATAGATTTGATGTGCGAGCTAAAACCAGATGGCAATGCGACAACTTTGTCTCCTGGGCGCAATACTCCACCAGCCAATCGACCCGCATAACCTCTGTAATCGTGGTGTTCATCTGAATGAGGACGCACAATGTATTGTACAGGGAAACGAGCATCTATCAAGTTGTGGTCGCTACCAATATAAATGTGTTCCAATAAGTACATCAGTGTAGGACCATTGTACCAAGACATATGTTCTGATCTGTATACAATATTGTCTCCGTGTAAGGCACTCATTGGTATAAAGCGTACATCTTTTATATTCAACTTAGAAGAAAACTCTTTGTATTCCTTTCTAATTTTCTCGTAGGCTTCTTCTTTGTAATCCACCAAATCCATTTTGTTGATACAAATCACAATGTGTGGAATTCCCAACAAAGTAGCAATTAGTGAATGTCTTTTGGTTTGTTCTACAATGCCATTTCTAGCATCAATCATAATAAGTGCAAGATTCGCAGTAGACGCACCCGTCACCATATTTCGGGTATACTGAATGTGTCCAGGAGTATCGGCAATGATGAACTTTCTTTTGGGAGTAGCAAAATACCTATAGGCAACATCAATGGTGATACCTTGTTCTCTTTCTGCTTTCAGTCCATCTGTTACCAAAGCGAGGTTGATGTTTTCATCTCCTCTTCTTTCGCTCGAACGTTTAACAGCCTCAAAAGTATCTTCAAAAATGGATTTGCTATCGTAAAGCATACGCCCAATCAATGTACTTTTTCCATCGTCAACGCTACCAGCTGTAGTAAAGCGCAACAATTCCATATTCAAGTACTCATCTTGATTGAAAGATGGTTGTTGTGGCATAGTTTCGTTTTGGGGTTTAGTAGAATTATTCGTGTTATTTATAGTATCCAGATTAATGTCCATTTTGGATTGAATTGTGTTGATTTGAGAATAAGTGTACTATAGTGTTTGGGGCATTTCAATTTGAAATGTGTTTAGAAATAACCTTGTTTCTTACGATCTTCCATAGATGTTTCTGAGCGTTTGTCATCGGCTCTACCTCCACGTTCGGTTACTCTGGTAACAGCTACTTCTTTGATGATCTCCTCCAAGCTTTCCGCATCAGACAAACTAGCTCCAGTACAAGTTGCATCTCCAATTGTACGGAAACGCACCGTCATTTCTTCTCCCTTTTCATCTGGCTTTAGATTTAGGAATGGCGTTACTGCCAAAATCACTCCATCTCTTACCACACATTTTCTCTTGTGGGCTTTATACAAACTAGGAATGTCAATATTTTCCATAGTAATGTACTGCCAAACATCCAATTCAGTCCAATTACTAATGGGGAATACACGAAAATGCTCTCCCACATTCTTCTTACCATTAAAGAGATTCCAAAGTTCAGGACGTTGGTTTTTAGGGTCCCACTGTCCAAATTCATCTCTGTGAGAGAAAAAACGTTCTTTGGCGCGTGCTTTTTCTTCGTCTCTTCTTGCTCCACCCAAACAAGCATCAAATTTACCTTCTTCGATGGTGTCCAACAAAACAGTTGTTTGCAAACCATTTCTCAAGGCATTGTATCCTTTTTCCTCCACTACTTTTCCTTCATCAATGGCTTTTTGTACAGAACCAACAATTAATTTAGCTCCCAATTTTTCCACCAAATTGTCTCTAAACTTGATGGTTTCAGGGAAATTGTGTCCTGTATCAATGTGTACCAAAGGAAAAGGAATTCTACCTGGATAAAAAGCTTTGTGTGCCAAATGTGTCATCACAATTGAATCTTTTCCTCCTGAAAACAATAGAGCAGGATTTTCAAATTGTGCTGCAACTTCTCTTATCACATATATTCCTTCTGCTTCAAGCTCTCTTAAATGATTGATTGATTTTGCCATTAAAGTACTTCTTGTTAAAAAAATTTATAACCTTAAGCTCATTCAAAAATAAATTTGTAACACTCCATCTATTCTATAAACAAGCCCTAATTTTGAATAGCCAAAACCTAAAGGTCACTCTAATATATATTTTTGTTAGTGGTTGTTTTCCAAAAAGATGTGCAAAGGTAGTGAATATTCTATGTAAATCTGTAAGTATAATTGTATTATTCGCTAGAAATCGGGGGATTGTATGTTGAACTTCTTACCATTGACATAAAAAAATGGAGGTGGAAAGGGAGGGAAATAGGTCGCTCTAATGTGTTTGGCTATTTTTTCCTTGTCCCACTCAATGCTCAATTCCTTGATTCGATTGATTTCTTTGCGGTAATGATACGACACCCCTCTTTCTGGAATAAGACTTTGTTGACTAATGGGTTCGTAATTGCCTTTTACCAAATTTGCTAGGCTGCTCTTAAACAAATCTATCGAATGAAAAAGGGTCATCTTATACAATTCTCCTACAAAACAGTCGGGAGGAATGGGAAAACGTTTTTCAAAAAGAATGTCTCCTGAATCAATACTTTCATCTAAGACATGAATCGTGGTTCCAAAGGTTTTTGCATCGTCTAAAATGGCAAAGGAAAATTGATTG
Organism: Chitinophagales bacterium; assembly: GCA_020631035.1. GTDB lineage: Bacteria > Bacteroidota > Bacteroidia > Chitinophagales > UBA2359 > JAHDGP01. The sequence continues at coordinate 3,038 of JAHDIA010000222.1, forward strand.
CAGCCTCGGTATTCTGGCAATGGTGCCATATGTAAGTTGACCGCTATTTGCTGGGCTTTCTGAATGTGTTGGGGCTTTAAAATCAAATGATATTGCACAGAAATGAGCATGTCTACCTCTTCTAAGCTCAATAAATCATCTAATTCTGGCAATATAGGTATGCCTTCTTGCTGACAAAGTTGAGTGATGTTTTTTTGAGGATCATCCAACTTATTGACCTTTGTCAAAGCAGCAACAAGCACTATTTGTAATTCTTGAGAACGTTCCAAGACATATTTCAAACATTCATACCCAATTTGCTTGGAACCTAAAAAGACAATTTTTTTCATATGCTATTCACCTCCTAGTTATTAAAATGCAATTTACTAGGAAATGTATAAAAATGCTTCTTTTCCCTTTTTTTATTTTGCAATGTGCGTGGTACTAGGCTACACTGGTGCTGGTTAGCCAACGCATATTTAGCCCCTTGCACCAAAGTTCATCCACCCGCTTCGTCCTACACTTTTTCAAATTGAAATGATGCCTGGCATTTTTGAAAATGCCTCGCATCTACATATTAAGCATAGGATGAGCGGACGGATGAACCCTTGTATCCCGATGAAATAGGGACGTTGGCTAAGCAGAGTGAGTGCAGCCTCAAAGTCAATGACGTTGCACCATAATATTAGTCCATTATTTTAAAGTATTTCCTGTTTATTTTAGGTTGATTTGGTCATCAACCATTCAACGTATTCAACAAAATTACCTAAGCACCTTCCAAGTATGCAAAACAGCTCCTGCCTCATCTAAAATACTCAATAGATAAATACCACTACTTAGTCTTGATAGGTCATTCCATTGTAAATTGCTTTGTGGACCCAATTGATGGTTTTCTTGCTTAATCGGACGTCCATACAAATCGCTTAGGGCCAATTGCGCATCCAAATAGTCTGTAGAACTGATTTGAACTTGAAGTGCATCTCCTACGAAGCGAATGCTTTGCAATTCAATATTTTGCAAGTCCCTATATCCCATCATAGGCGTACAGTCAAGCACTGAAAAACCAAAACAATCTTCCAAATCTAGAGCAAAACAACCCGTTGCATTGGCTACATACTCATTCAGATTATCTCCCACTTCTGGCAAATCGAAACCATTTACATTGTAGTAATTGAGGGGGTACAAACAATAGATGCCCTCCTCAAATGTTCCCAGATTGAGTTGGGGGGCCAAGACTTCCAATACCTGATTGCCATCATCGGTCAAAACATATTTTTGCGTGTAGCTACTATCTGTATTGTATTCAGCAATGGTAAATGTAATTTCTTGATCTAGGCAATACTCGGTTTCCAAGTTACCAATGCCACCCGCAGCAGCCATACAATCAATGGCAGGATTGCAACTAAAAGGAATGGATACTATAAAATCTTCGTTGCAATCTGCATTCAATGGGTCATTGATTGAAATACTATATTCATGTACTCCTTCTTGATTGTCAGAAGCCATTTGACTAAGTTCCTCTGCCGATATAAAAGTTGCACAGTCATCATTTATAGAAATGGAAGTAGTACAAGTTCCCTCCCCTTCTAAAGTGACAGCATTGACCAAATTTTCGTTCAAAGGATAAAGATTCATAAAGAGATTCTGCGCTCCAATGACTGAACCATCTGTCAAACAAATAGCCTCTGCTGTAAATGTACGAAGCTTAGGGCTACAATCCATATTTTCATTTAATACAAAATTGTCTAGATATAGATCACCATTTTCGTCATACCAATTGATTTCACTTTCTCCCTCTCCTTCTATTGTAACAAGGGATTCCAATACAATACTTTCGCTTTCACAAATACTAATGGTATAACTGACCAAATCAAATCCACTTGGACACATTGCCATAGCTGGTGCATCCAAGGTCAAGGTATTAAAGTATACTTTATCCCCTGTTTTGGCTCCATTTCCATTGGCTGCCAAAGCTGCTAAATAAAAAGTTACAGGTCCTACATTTTCGTCAGGAGCGGTCCATTCAAAAGTCCAAGTTCCTGTTCCATTATTGGTATTTTGGTGGACAATGTATTCTCTATTCGCCTGTGTCCGTATTTGCATTCCAATTGGGGCAATAAAGCTACCTGCCGAAACACTAGACCCAGTAATTTCTTCACCAGCCAATGCCGTCATTTGCATACCAAACAAATTGCCCAGCAAATCGTCTGTATTTACTGTAATAGTATAGGTTTGACCTGCTTCATATTCACTGGGATTGCCCTCTAGGCTAATAGAAGTCGAGCCTGAACCGCCCAATGCGCCCGAACCGTGACAACTACTTGATGCACAAGAACTTTCTCCTGGCGCATTGGTTCGAGCTGCAAAATTTCCTGAAGAATAGGTATGGGCATTTTGAAAGCCAATCAAGTAAAAAAGAACGCCCATCATCCATAGGCAAAATGGTACTTTAGTAGGTATATTTTTCATTATAAAGAGTAATTAAGGTTTCAAAAAGAAGTCAAAACTAGAACAAAAAGTACAGTTTTTAAAGACAAAACATTAAATTTGCCATCTTACTAAGTAAAACAACAACTTACATTACAATAATTATCTTTATTCATAAAATTATAAAGCTTTATGCAATCAATTCCAACTGTAGATTTGCAAGAATTTTGGTCAGGAGATGAACAGAAGCAAGCAGCTTTTGTTCAACAATTGGGCGAAGCCTTTGAAGAAGTAGGCTTTGTTGCAGTCAAAGGACATGGCATTCCCGAAGATTTAATTGGCCAATTGTACGAGCAAGTAAAAACCTTCTTTGGTCTACCTGTTGACTATAAAAATAAAATGGAACTACCAGGATTGGCAGGTCAAAGAGGCTACACTTCTTTTGGTAAGGAACACGCCAAGCAGTCTGATGCACCAGATTTGAAAGAATTTTTCCAGTTTGGTCAAACAGTTGAAGATGAAGATCCCATCAAATCTCAATATCCACAAAATGTCGTGGTTGACCAATTGCCTGAATTCAATCCAACAATGCTTGGTGCATACAGAGCATTTGAGAAAGCTGGTAGTGCTCTGCTCGAAGCCATCGCCATTCACATTGGTTTGGATAAAGACTACTTCGCTGGTAAAATCCAAAATGGCAACAGTATCTTGAGAGCCATTCATTATCCACCTATCACAGAAGAACCTGAAAATGCCATTCGTGCGGAACAACACGAAGACATCAACCTCATTACTTTGTTGGTAGGTGCTTCTGCTGAAGGTTTGCAATTGTTGACCAAAGCAGATGAATGGATACCCATTACGGCAAGACCAGGAGAAATTGTGGTAAATGTAGGCGATATGTTGCAAAGATTAACCAATAACAAATTGCGTTCAACTACCCACAGAGTGGTCAATCCACCTCGTGAGTTGTGGCATACTTCTCGTTTCTCTATTCCTTTCTTCTTGCACCCTCGTGCGGAAATGAAATTGGACTGCTTAGATTCTTGTATCACCGAAGAGCGTCCATTGGCTTATGAACCAATCACTGCTGGTGAGTACCTAGACGAAAGATTGAGAGAAATTGGTTTGAAAAAGTAATCTTTTGGAACAATTACTGATCCGAAAAAACAAAAATCCCATCTCGCATATTGCGAGATGGGATTTTTGTTTTGTTTGTTTTATTTTTTGTTGTGTTGGTTAGTGTTGGATTAGATTCATTAAGGAATGGAATGATTAGGAATTCACACAACTTATAATTCACAATTTAAAAAGCTACCCTATCATATTGTGACTCACCAAAATATAGAAGAAGTAACCATACAACAACAATAGCCCTACCCCTGACCAAACACGCAATTTCCTAAAGTAAACAACCAATAACAAAGCAATGGTTGCTACAGCCAATAATGGCAAACAATGCGTTACAATCAGTTCAGGAATGGCCAAATTGCCCAACATCCCAGGAATGCCCATCACTGCCAAAATGTTGAGAATATTTGAACCCATTATGTTCCCTATAGCAATTTCCAAATTGCCTTTTTTCACAGCCGTCATACTTACAAACAATTCGGGCAAAGAGGTTCCCAATGCCACTGCACTCAATGAAATGATTTCTTTACCAACTTCTAATATTTCTGATAGCTTGATAATGGACTCAATATTGTATTCTGCTGAAAAATAAATACCAACGATACTCAAACAAAGCATGAGCACACTTTTCCAACGAAACGGCGGATTGTCGCTTGGGTCATCTTCTGCCTGTGCTTGTAAATAATTGCGGTATTGGTAGCCAACATACAACAAAATACCTATCAAACATACAATTGCCTCCCACATAGTAAACACTCTGTCGTTAATTGCCGAAAAAGCCAACCATCCAAAAGTAGCAATCAATAAGATGGCATCACCTGCCTTCAATTTTAGATTCAGTACCTTACCTGATCCCACCAGCAAAACAGCCCCCAATACCAAAAACACATTGGTAATATTGGAGCCTACTACATTGCTCACTACAATTTCAGAAGCTCCTTTTTGTACTGCGACTATAGACGACGCCAGTTCAGGAATAGAAGTTCCCAATGCCACAATTGTCAAACCCACCAAAAAGGCAGGTATGCCCAAAGCAAGCCCAATCTCCTCTGCTGACTCAATAAACCAATCAGCAGATTTCACCAAAACAATCAGGCTGACTATAAAAACCAAGCCCCATATCAAAACTTCTGGCATCTTCTTTTCTTACATTAAATTTATACTCAACAATATTGTTGGTACTCCAAATCAGACAATCACGCCATTTTTTGTCACCTAAAATTTGATTTTTTGGTGACACTTCTCACTCAATATCGCATTATATTGGGTACATCTATTAATCAAAAGGGTTCTTTGAAAATTTTTGGAGAGTGGTTCTTAAACAAATAGTAGGGAGCCAAAGGCGACTGGATAGCTTGTTTAAGAAACAGCTCTCTTTAGCAAAAATTTTCAAAGAACAATCAAAAAAACACATAAATGAAAAAGGTTCAACTAATCAGCTTTTTGTTGCTGACTTTTTTGTTTTGCCTCAACACCCAAGCTTTTAATGACAAAGATGATATACAAGAGCGTCTAAACGGGGGCGAAATTACAGGAAAAATAACAGAAAATGGCACAAACGAAGGAATTGCGGGTGTCCTTGTAATGATTCAAAGCGGTGGCTTCTATACCGATACCGAAACTGACGCCAATGGTTTGTACACTTTAAAACCTTTAGTGGCTGGTACTTATACCATTACGCTTTACAAATTAAACTACCAACAAAAAGTCATTGAAAATGTCAACATTTTTGAAAATCAATCCAAAGTTTTAGATGAAACAATGCTAAAACTTAGTCAAGACCTTCCAGAAGTGATTGTTTCTACTTACACCATTCCATTAATAGAAGTAGGAGACACAAAAATAGGAGGCACAATTACCAGTGAGGATCTTCGCAAGCTTCCCACCAAAAATATTCGAGATGCCGCCATATTGACCACCACTGGCGTTACCCAAAACAACAATGGTGAAATTCAAATCAGAGGCGCAAGAGTTGGCTCTAATGCCTATTATGTAGATGGCATCCGTGTCAACTCCCTCACTGGCATTCCCAATATTGCAGTAGACCAAATGCAAGTTCTAACGGGAGGGATTCCTGCAAAATATGGGGACACAACAGGCGGAGTTGTCATCATCACCACCAAAAGCTTTAGATCCCAATAATACCACACAATCAAATACCTTCGACCAATTCTAGTTTAATATGTTAGGTTCTTTGAAAATTTTTGGAGAGTGATTCTTGAACAAATAGAAGGGAGCCGCAGGCGACTGGATA
>JAHDIA010000223.1 GCA_020631035.1 Chitinophagales bacterium
CCCAAGGTGATATTGCGATTTTTTGAAGAAAAAGGCATTATTTGTTAACTTTATACTTATTGCCAAACTAATTTAATAACAAAATACAATTAATTAAGATGCGAGGTTTAAACAAAGTAATGTTAATTGGAAGATTAGGTAAAGATCCGGAGATGGTATATTTTGAAAGTGGTGTAGCAAAGGCGAGTTTCACCTTGGCAACCAACGAAATTTACAGAGACAGAGAAGGGAACAAAATTGAAAAGACAGACTGGCACAACATTGTGATGTGGCGAGGCTTGGCAGAGGTATCAGGAAAGTTTCTGAAAAAAGGAAGCCGTGTGTACATTGAAGGCAAGCTCAAAACCCGTTCTTGGGAAACGCAAGAAGGCATCCGTCGTTATATTACCGAGGTGGAAGCGACCGATATGCATATGTTAGATCCCAAATATTCTGATGATCGTGGAGGAGGATCGCAAGGTGGTTACAATCAAGGAGGCAGTAACAACAACGGAAATACCTCCAATCCCAATACAATTGTCAAAGAACAAAATACCAATACGCCACCAGTAGTAGCAGAAGAAGATGATCTACCTTTCTAAAAGGAGAATTTACCATTTTTTACCCCCATTTTGCGTCATAAAACGTTAATAAACTTCATTTTTTGCCAATTTTTGCAGAAGAGGGCTAGTTATTAAACAAGCTATCCAGTCGCTTGTGACTCCTTACTATTTGTTCAAGAACCACTCTCCAAAAATTGGCAAAGAACCATAAACTTGAAATAAAGCACCATTTTGGATGCTTTTTCAAGTTTATTAGCGTTTTATTTAACCATACTGTTCGTTTTATCGTAAACATCGTTTATATTTGTTTAGATGCAAACGTGTGTGCGTTTTATTGGGCACTCAAACCAAAATGATTCAGCTACAGTCATTTAAGCTTGCCCAAATCATTTTGCTAATTAAATTATATGTATTTTGGAAAACCTTCCTGAGAGTAGCAGAGACAAGCCCCCAAGTGAACCTTTACTTGCGTCAGCTTTCCCTGTTTTGATGATGGGCTTTTCTTTAGATGTAAATGTAACTGTTGCATTGGTTGCTTCTTTTTTTCTACTCATTGCGTCAGCTTTGGTATCTGGATCAGAAGTAGCCTATTTTTCTATATCTCCCAAACAACTGGTGGAATTGGGGAAAGAAAAAAGCAGTCCAGCTAAAAAAATATTGGCCTTACTCAAAAAACCTGATTTCTTATTAGCCACCATTCTTGTTGCCAATAATTTATTCAATATTGGTTTGGTTTTGTGTACTAGTTACTTAATGAATCAATTAATTGACTTCTCACAGTTTAGTCGACCAAACCTAATGGAATTTGTCATCAATTCTGCCACCATTGTACCTATTTTGGTCTTATTTGGTGAAGTCTTCCCCAAAATATATGCTACGCGCTACAATCTCAAATTGGCAAAACTAATGTCTGTTCCACTTCATTGGATGGATCGTTTGTTTGCCCCACTCAGTTTCGTGTTGGTCAACTCAACTCAGCTTATTCAAAACAGAATGCGAAAGAAAAAAGAAGATGTGGATTTTAAAGAAATAGGAGAGGTTATTGACCTATTGGTGACAGATGAAAAAACAGGCAAAACCCAACAAATGCTTAAAGGTATAGTGGAGTTTGCCAATATCACGGTTTCGCAAATACAACAGGCTAGGGTCAATGTGCTTGCCATCGAAAAAGGCGAATCTTTTGAAGAACTTCAAAAACTGGTCAAAACATCCTCCTATTCTCGTATTCCTGTTTATGAAGGAGATTTAGACAAAATTCTGGGCATTGTGTATGCCAAAGAGTTATTGGGATGTGCAGATATGGGAGCCAATTTTGATTGGTCACCTCTGATTAAGGAAAATGTTGTATTTGTACCCGAAAGCAAAAAAATAGATGATATGCTCAAGGTCTTCAAAGAAACTCGACAGCATATGGCATTTGTGGTAGATGAGTATGGAGGAACTGCTGGTATTGTCACGCTTGAAGATGTAGTAGAAAGAGTAGTGGGAGATATTCAAGACGAATACGATAGACACGCTATTCGACCAACTAGATTAAAAGATGGTTCTTATTCTTTTGATGCCAATGTCCCGCTCATTGACCTTTGTAAACATTTTGGAGTCGATTTTGATACCTTTGACGAAGTGCGTGGGGAATCTGAATCCATTGGTGGTTTGTTGTTAGAAATAGAAGGTGGATTTCCTGAAGTCAATAGACAGATCAATTGCAATGATTTTATTTTTACAGTCTTAAACAAAAGTGAGAATAGAATCGAAAAAGTAAAGGTCCGCTACCTCAATGAAAAAAAAGATACACCCGTTAATATGAACAAGGCTAGTTAGGATCAACCGAGTGTGGTGTAAACTATGGAGAGACTATTTTTTAGCCAACCAGCGAGAAGGGTTCAGTTTGTTGGTTTCTTCCCATACCTCAAAATGAACCTCTGTCTTACCATTTTGATTGGTGCTAGCCTCACCAATGACTTGCTTACTGTTTACTTGATCTCCTTTGGCTACAGTTACATTCTCCAAATTGGAGTAGACCGAAAAGAAAGTGCCATGCTTGACTATTACAGCCGATTTAAAAATGGGATTGTAAAGTATATTGGTGACCACGCCTTCAAAAACAACCCGAACCTTAGAGCCTTTTTTGGTCGCAATATCAATTCCAGGGTTTTCCACCTGTACATTGCTGGCTTCTGAATGTCGATGTTTGCCAAAACGACCTGTGATGATGCCTTCCTCAACAGGCCAGGGTAGTTTGCCTTTGTTCTGGGAGAAGTTAGCAGACAATTTTTTGACTTCAGGTGTTTTGGATAGTGCTACATCTGGCGACTTTTTCTTAGCGGCTGTTGCTGTTTTACTGGTGCTTTTGGGTGGTGTTTCGTTCTTTTTAGCAAGATTCGCTTTGATAATGGAGCGTATTTCTCTTTCTAAAGACTCAATGGCGACCTTTTTGGTCTCAATTTCATCATTGAGTTTCTGTTCCTTTTGTTTGAGTTCATACAATATCAAGTCTTTTTCTTGCTTTTCTTGAACTATTTGATTGCGTGCCTCCGTCTCCTCTTGAAGGATGTCAGCCTTTTTGTTTTTTTCTAATTCCAATTCAGCAATCTTAATAGCAATGGTATCTTGTTGCTCCTTAATAAGGGCTACTTGTTGAATACGATAATTATTGTACTGACGAATATATTGAATGCGTTTGTAAGCATCATTAAAAGATTGGGCGGAAAACAAAAACCACAACATACTTTGCTTGGTTCGGTTTTTATAAGCATAACGAATCAATTTGGCATACTCTTGTTTTTGTGCTTCCAACTCGTCTTCTTTCTCCTTGATGTCTTCATCCAATTCCACAATATTGGACTGGACATTCTCTAATTGTTCTGTAAGGGTTGAAAGCAATTCTTCTCTGCTTTTCAATTGTTCCTTGAGTAACTTCAATTCATTGACAGACGTTTCTTGAGCATTCCTAGTTTCTTTGAGGAGTTGAGTTGACAACTTGATTTCCTTGTACAATTTACTCTTCTTACTTTCCAAGCCTTTAACATTTTGGGCTTGAAGTGTAGCACCAAGCAATAAAAAGCCTAGTATGGCAAGCCACAGACCACCATTTTTGAGCAAGTAAGCACCAAAGCAATTAAAAATTGAGTATTTGTTTTTATTGTCCATTGATCGTTCACAACAATATTAGTCAACTTTTTTGTATTTGCTGCTCACTTTAAAAGGAAATTCTTGTTTTTCGTTGACTTTGACCTTCGAGAATTGAATGTTGACAGTATAATTGTCTGTTGATTTCATTAAGTAATTGCGTTTGTTGGAGAAATTCTTGCCATCCAAGCGTTCGTACCCTTCATAATTGGCAATAAAAGATTGTTCTCTAGCAACATCTTCCATAATCATCTGAATGATGTTGAATTCATTGGTATCCAAAAAGACCGTGCAATCCTCAGAATTTAGGCGATACTGATCCCCAACAGTACGAATGGCATTGAAATCACTGTTTTTGATGATTTGACCATAAATCATTGCCTGTAGTGTATTAAAATCAAGTGGATAATCAATAAACTGACGCAAATACTCAAAATCTTTTTCGTAATAATCTTTGTGAAAGCGGTCCATTATTTTTACTTGATCGGGCGTAATCAAAACCCTTGCGATCTCAATACCAAAGGCAAGATCCACTGACATCCAGATCGTTTCGTCTTTTTTCATCCGAACAGCTACATTGACACTCTGTTGTTTGGCATCATTCTGTCTAAACTTTAGCTTCATTTTACCAGCAAACCATTCAGGGGCAAAGCTGTTCTCCAACATCTTGGTTTCTACAAAGTTTAGACTGTTTTTAACGCTGCCTTTTCCCTTCTTGAGCGTCTTACAGGAAGGCAAGACCAAAACCAATGCCAGCAAGAGTAGGCAGATACGAGTATATTTGAGTAGTGTGTACATCACAATATGTTTTAATCTAATAAGTGTTAACGGAGAAAAATAGTATAACGTATTTATAAATAGACATCATTTTTGTAATAAGGCTTATTTTGCAACGTACGTGGTGCTAGGCTGCGTCTTGATCTGGTTAACCAACGCATATTTTAGGCTGCGGACCAAGGTGCATCCATCCGCTCATCCGACGCCCGTTTTAATTGTGATTAAGCCTAGTACGACTGATAGCTGTGGTCCGACATCTCGGGGCACCATAGGCAAACGAAGCCTAACCGTTCCGTCCCCATCCTTTTCAACTTTCAATTTTAACATGCTTATGTCCAAAGATTTTCAGCATTCTAAGCAATAATTTGTCATAGATTTCGGTATTACTTTGTAGAATCGCAAGAAAAATTACCTTTCCCACATCTTCCGACAACTTCAAATCCCTTTGTTCGTAGTATTGTACAAATGGTGAATGACATTTTTGCTAACTTTGCAGCCCATTACCATTTGATTATCAAATGAGTAGTTGCAGTGGATAAATAGCCATCTGTTGCAATTGTTAAAATCTAAGATTGGACCATTGAAAACGAAACTTACTTATCTCTTTACATTGAGCTTGATGATTGTTGCTGGATTACTGGCTCATAGCCCCAATAGCTATGGACAGTGTACAGGAGTAGACATCACTTTTCCAGCTCCTTACAACGACACACTATTCATTTGTCACGACTCTCCAATGATTGACTTGATGCAGTACGCTTCGACCGCAACTGGCTTATTTAGTGGATCGGGCATCGTAGGCGGCACCAGCTTTGACCCCATAGGACTTGGAGGCGGACATTATGATGTAACATATACCGACGGAGCCAATACTTGTTCAAAAACAGTCACTGTGGTAGAGTTTGCATTTTCAGGAGCCGATCCCGATACCTTGGTTTGCAAAGACAGCCCATCCGTATTCCTACAAAACTTTACTGAACCCGATGGCGGAACTTACTGGAATGGTCCCATACAAATATTGGATGGAAGTGGGAACGCCATTTTGTATCCAACAGTCTTGGGAACAGGAACCCACCAAATAGAATACCGTTTGGGCACAGTATCTTGTATCAGAGAGTTTGTGGTATCATCTGTGGTCTTAATTATACCCGACAACGACATTGCCAGTGCGCCTTGTATCAACGATGAACCCTACAATTTGGTAACAGTATCTACTATGGAACCAAGTTTTGGCAATGGCTTTTACCTGTCTGGTCCAGGCATTTCAGGGAGTATTTTTGATCCTGCTGCTGCTGGTCCAGGTGAGCATCAGATTTACTTTAGTAATGGAGTGGATTCTTGTTCAGATGTCATTAATGTCTTGCCCATTTTAACAGAGGCGAATATCCTTCCTGCTGATACTGTTAACATTTGTACCAATGCTCTCCCTTTTACCATTATGGGCAATGGTCCTACCGAATTAGCAGGGAGTTTTACCATCAACAGTGATACAAGCTTTGCAGGGAATAACTTTGGATTTGAACCAGCCGAATATGATACAGGGACTTATATGATAGAATATCTCTACATAGATGTAGAAGGGTCAGGCTGTCCAAGCTTCGATACATTGTTTGTCAATGTAAATGATCTCACAGTTGACATCATCAACAATCAAGGGACTTTTTGCGAAAGTGATGGGCCATTCTTAGTCAATGTTAGCCCCCCAGGAGGGGTATTGTATGCTGACGATGCTAGTGTGCAATTTTTTGATGCGCAAACAATAGACATTGCCAATACCCCCCCAGGAACCTATTGGTTGTACTACGATTATAGTGACATTGATGTAGGCTGTTTTGGAAGCGATTCTCTACAAATAGAAATTACCACTGGACAAGACGTCAGTTTTGCGGTCATTCCATCTGATTGTATAACGGAACCTGATAAAGTCATTTATACAGGAACAGAAATTACTGATACCAGCAATGCTTTGGTTTGGTCCATCAACGAATATGAATTGACTGAAGGAATGGGAGATACTATGTTGGTCACTTGGACTTACCCAGGAACCTACGAAATCAGCCTTAGCTTGGCAGATGGTTCTTGTATAGCCAATGGAGATTCGCTTACTCAAGTAATTCCTTCTAGAACCCAAGATGATTGTGGTGCTTTGGCGTACATTCCCAATGTGTTTACCCCCAACGGAGACGATGTAAATGATCTATTTTTGATAATGGGAGACGCTGTGGTTGAAATGACCTTGCACATTTATGACAGATGGGGCGAAAAGGTATTTGAAACCTCTGACCAATTGGAAGGTTGGAATGGAACATTTAAGGATGAGCAATTGCCTCCAGGTGTATTTTTCTACTATGTAGAATTGTTGTTAGACGATGGTTCCACCACCATTCAAAAAGGAAATGTTACCCTAATCAGATAAAATCAAAAGATGCAAAAAATTACTACACAAATTATATGTGCTTTGATCTGTTTTGCTTTGTCTGCATTGGGAATACAAGCACAAGACATTCATTTTAGTCAAAATTATGCTACCCCCTTGTACATCAATCCTGCTATGACGGGATTGTACAATGGTGATATGCGTTTTACAGCTGATTATCGTTCACAATGGGCAAGTCTATCAAGTAGTGTAGACGCCCAGACCCTAACGATGTCCTTAGATGCCAAATTGATTGAAGGCATAGGGGATGGTGCTTGGGTCAGTGGAGGGCTACTCTTGTACACTGACAAAGAAGGTTTTTTGGGTTTTAGCACCAATTCAGCCGATTTAGCGATTGCCTACAACTCTCCTATGGGAAGTAAAGAAAACTATTTCTCTTTTGGGGCAATGGTAGGGATAGCCCAAAGACGCATAGATTGGAGTCAAGCACAGTTTGGAACCCAATTTGATGGGAGCAATTACAACCCCTTGATTCCCGCCAATGAAACAGTGGTCGAAAATGAGCAGTTGAGCCACATCAATCTGTCGGCTGGAGCAATGTTTTACCACATCGAAAACAGTCGTAGCTATTTCTTTGTAGGAGGAGGAGCATACAATTTGGCGGCTCCTGTGTTCTCATTTGAAGACAATGAAGATGTTACCCTACCTATGCGTATGTCCATACAAGCAGGGGGAAGTATTGGTATATTGAACCGTTTGGATGCAGTACCTGGGATTTACTTTATGCAACAACAAAAAAGCCTCAAAACCGATTTGGGTTCTTTGTTCCGATTTGTGTTCTATCAAAATATCCGAGAAGATAGTTTTAGAGCCTTTAATATAGGGCCATACATTCGTCTTGCCAAACACTTTGAAGATGCCATCACCCTTGATGCACTGATATTGGCACTCAAAGTAGATTACGATGATTTTTCGATGGGTTTGAGTTACGATTTTAATATCTCACAACTCAACAATGCCACTAAAGGAAAGGGGGGACCAGAGTTATCAGTAGTATATACTCCTAAAGTACGCCCCGACCGTTTGAGTCCAGTAAGTTGTCCAAGATTTTAAGGGATTAAGAACTATGCCGCTACAACAGATAAGTATTTGCGAGCAATTTGTTGATTGACCCAATCCTCACGCAACATACAATTTCTGTTTACATCTACAAAAGTGCCATTGATGCAGTGAGCTTGTCGCTCTACACCTTCTTTCATAAAGCCCAATCTTTGCGGAATGCTCTGACTTTTGAAGTTTTTGGTAGCACAACGAATGATGATGCGGTTGACATCACAATTGTGGAAAGCATAGTCAATCATGGCTGCACAAGCTCTGGTCATAATGCCTTTACCATTGTGATCTTTGGCAAGCCAGTAGCCAATTTCGAGCGATTTGTTTTGTGCACTTCCCTTATGAAAATCAATCAAACCAACCACTTTGTTTTTGTACTCAATGACTTGAGCATAGCGGCCACTATAGATGTTTTCGTTGTTTGTTGAGGCGATAAACGTCAATGTATCGTCTACACTTTGACTTTTGTCTACCCAAGGCAAATGGGTACGTAGGAATTGCCTATTGGTTTCTACCAATTCAAAAATGGCGGGTGCGTCTTCCATCGTGAGTGGACGCATTTGAATGTCTCTACTTACTAAAATAAGATTGTCCATAACAATGTGTGTTGCTTTAGTTAGGAATTTGATTAATTCAACGTTTGCTATCTGTATTGAAGAAGTGTTTTTCTAGCCGTTTATGTTACCAAAATAGTCCTTTTTGAAGAAACTGTCAAGTCCTTTAACAACTCCATTGGGAATATTAAAGGATAAAATTTGGAAATCATATATACGATTCAATACGATGTCTAAAGTGTTTTTGTTTGATAATTTGTTGTTCTCTAGGTTCATTTTTATGCTATATATGTCTTTTTTGTATACAGCAATGGTGTAACATTCTTGCTGAAT
>JAHDIA010000224.1 GCA_020631035.1 Chitinophagales bacterium
GTGCCGAAAGACAAAGACTTGCCAATAGTAGTAATAAAAAGATGTTCGTTTTCATGTGTTGTTGTGATTTTTACGGTTCTGAAATATATGCAAGATACAAAAAAATAGATTTATGTGTTGTTTTTTGAGCATTTATTTCTATAAAGACGGACATCTTTGTGTAAGTGTTTGTCCCACTTGCGTGGGAATGCTCTTTTTTAAAAGAACTGACAAACCACCCCTGCCATTAGACTACAGCAGAGGACCCAAAATACGAGGTGAATCCAAACGAATTTGAGGGATTTGTTTTGCATTAGACTCGTTATGCCTATAAATGCCAAACCAAACAATAAGCCTGCTTCGGCACCATGCACCATTCCGTGTCCAAAAGAACGGTGTCGGTCGCCATAGGTTTTCATAAAGTCATTGATAAAAGCATTGTATTGGGAGTTGGTATTCGCCAATTCTGGGTCCATAAAAAACAATTGGAAAATGGCGGTTTGATGGACACTCATTAAGGTGAGAATGTACGCCAACAAAAAACTAAATAAATAGATCAAGGCGATTTTCCCCAAAGAGGGTTTTTGTATACTTGTTTCGCCATTGAGTTGCGCCAATTTTGTACCAAATACATTGGGATGGTACCAAATGAATCCTAAAAGAAGCGGCAATAAAGCGGCGATGGGCAGGATGAACCAATTTGCTTGTTCCATAATTTTTTAAATTTAATTGTCAATGGACGATTTAATTATTATTTCCCCAACATCCCACTTTTTACTTCTTCGGTAATGGGATTGTCCGAAAGCCAAATACCAAACAAGGCTTGTTTAAAATCGAGTCCAGCAAGGGTACATTTTAAGCTGCTGTTTTTGTAGGCTTGTACACCAATGCCAGGAACATAGACCAAGTCAAATACGTCTCCTATACGAATGGCTTCGCTGGAAAAGGTTTTCAACAATTCATTGATGCGGTCTCGGATGGCGGTCGTATTGCCACCCGTACTTTTGTCGAATCCCTCATTGATTGCCTCGCTCATATTGTCGCTGTCAATCATACTGGAAGTGATTTCTAAACGAATCGCCATTGTTTCGTCGGCTCTTAAAACGGCATTGCCATCGCTGCTTTTTTGTGGGAGGTACAAGCCGATGGTGTACAATTTAAAAAAGAACTTTGATCTAACCCCCCCACCATTCAATGCAAGGGATTGCTCATTGAAGGAGAGTTCGGCGGGGAGTGTCACCCCATTGAGGGTCATTTGGGCATTGACGCCCAATGCAAAAGTCAATACAATTATTAAAACACTTAGTAACTTTTTCATTGTTTAGGATTAATTTTAAAATTCCTTTCCAAGATAAAGCATATTCTTGGGAATCTTGATGGTTTTTCTTACAAAAAGAATTTTTGTACGGAACGTTCCGCCCTTCGTTTGCAAAGTGTCTCCCCGCTGTCCACTTGTACGCACTACTTCACCAGCCCATTCGCCATAGTCGGTACTAGTTTTCCTAGCGTTCCCGATTTTTTATCGGGATTGTCCCTCCTTGTCTCAAAGGGCTGTTTCAGTAGTGGGTATCGTTTCCATCGGGCGTAGGGGAGAAAGGGGAGTGGGCTGGCATTACAGTCGTAGCCAAAGCTATGGCGAGTAGCATATCGTAAAATATCAAGTCAAATGCTTTATAAATGGTTCAGGATTTTAAACAGACGCTAAAAACACTCACACTGTTTGCAGGCTTCTAAGGTCTCGAATGGTACCACGCCGTCACAGCCACCCCAGACAAACTCCTTGCATTTGCCCTCTGTTTTATCAAAATAGTATTTGATAATAGACGCTTTGCAAAGACCTGGGTCTGGTTCGAGATCACACTCTGAGGGATGTAGCTTGTCGCAGCTTAGAGTCAAAAGCAAGAAGCCAATGGTGAATGTATAGCTAGTGAGTTGTATGAATTTCATTTTTTATGTTTACATTTGAGTTGTAGGTATAAACGAAATAAGATGGGCATTTAGTTGCTTCATTGACTAGTTATAATAAGTTATTTCTCTTTTGATAACGAATTGGGGGACATTGTTTTCAAATGTAATCAATTTTATCCAGTTATTGTTTTCATCAAAATAATATTCACCTCTCCAAATCTGGGTGTGATTTGAGGAGTTTTTATAGAAAGTATTGATTTCTATTGTATTCCCATATTTGTCTTTTTTAGAGGAGTATCTGTAAAGTAAGTTTTCCTCTGAGTCATATTTGTGCTTTTCGACTACTTCTCTTTTGTCATTGTATTGGTATTGGTACCAAGTTATCAATGTGTTGTCTGATCCATAACTAATTTCCTCTATCACATTGTCTTGCTCATCATATTGATAGCTCATTCTATTAATCAAAGTGCTATCATACATACAGGTTTTCTTTTCAAGTATGTTGCCCTTGGTATCGTATTTGTATAAGTATCTTTCAATGTCAAAATTCTGCTTTGAAGCATAAATCTTTTTTTTGCTAGGATTGCCTTTGTCATCATAATTGTATTTATATAATACTGAATCCATTGGATTGGTCTCAAATGAATAAATGCCTTCTTTAACAAGAGTTGTACCATCATATGTGAAGCTGCGTTTAGAATGTAAAACATCATTAGAATAAGTCGTTTCTTCTATAAGGTCACCAGTCGCATTATAGTTGAAAATGCTTTTGAAATGTACGTTTTCAGTACGGTCACTACTATATTCTTCCATCAATAAGCCGTCCTTATTGTACTTTAATTGAAGGATTAATTGCTCTTGGGAGTCATAGGTACTTGCTTGTATTAAGGAGTCGTTCTCATTGTATTCCCAAGTATGTCTTTTATATAAGGAGCCATCTGAATGGTATTTTGTAAATTTATCCAAACTTCCTTTGTCGTTAAACTCGCAATAAAAGTCGTGTTGAAACAAAGGACCCTTGTATTGTGCTTGTTCAGCGGCTAGTATTTCTCCTGATTGTTCGGTTGCAAGATATGAAATTTGACTCAGTGACTTTACATTGCCTTGCAGGTTTAAGTCTGATAATTTGGTTTTTGTTTGCTCATAATTGCTACTTAATAGGATGAAGCTTATAACTATAAGAAATATGGGTTTATACATGTTTATTTAGCTTGTTTTAATTACTCATTTATTTCTTTATCAACTTACCACTTTGTCTTTTACCATCAATGTGTAAATGGTACAAATATAGTCCTTTTGTCAAAGATTCCAATTGAATGATTTCATTGTTTTGGACCTTTTGGGAATGTAGTGTTCTTCCATTTAAATCTGTTAATTCAAAATCTAGTTGTTGGTAGCCTTCTGCAAAATTGATTTGAATATTGTCGGTAGTTGGGTTGGGAAAAACATTGATGGAGAAGTTGTTTAAAGATGTTAATCCTAGCGTTTCGGCTAGTTGTTTTATGGTAAAATAAGATCCTAGCCAGCCTGTAAAATCCCAAGCATTACCTTCTTCATTCCATTCACTAATTAGTAGTTCGACTACTGTATCTACTGCATAAGTGGCAAGCCTTGTATCTGGGGTCCATAAACTGTCAAGATGGTTCCAAGCAAATGTCGTTCTTACTTCAATAGTATCTTGTTCGTAATAAGAGTTTTCAAATTTTTCGTTGGGAATAAGTGTTGTATCTATCACGTTGTAGTTAATGCCCTTAACAAGTCGGAAGTCGTCGTAAAAACGTTCACGCTTTTCTACTGTAAGCAATGTATCAAAAACAGCATCTCGACTTTGAGAAATTAATGTGATTAGTTCTGGGCGGTCCACATCAAAGACAAGATACGAGCTTGATTGGATTGTCCAGCTTTCAGTAGGATAATAATCTTTTACATAATATGATTGAGAAATCATTGAATCCGCTGGCCAAATGAGTTCGGATGTTTCATAATCTTGGTAACTATAAGATCGTTTCAATCTTGAATATTCCATCCATTCAAAATCAACATAATCATAATAAGATAATTCTTTTGTTATTTGATTGCCGATTGAATCGTATTCATAGACTGTCTTTGTAGAGGGAAGTAGTGTGTCATTTACATCTACAAAAGTACTTTGTTCATATATTATAAACTCGATTAAATTATTAGCCTCATCATACGTACTTTTTTCTCTATAATATGGCATCCAATTGTTTACATTAACATCCCAGATATAGTTGATGTGTTCAAGCAAATTACTGTTGTCATCATACGTACTATCTGTTCGGTAATTTGGAGCCCAATCATTTGCTACATCATCCCAGTAATAGTCTGTTTTTTGTGTACACAAACCAGCATCATTTATTTCACGGCTGTTCTTGCTAGAAAACTCCCATTCCGCTTCGATTTCATCCCATCCATAAATAAGTTCTTCTGTTTTGATGCCCTCTGTATTGTAAAAGAATGCTGATTTTGCAGTGTTTAACCAAATATTCAAAGTATCATCCCAAAAATAGGCATCTAGTTCTGTTAATTTACCCGATTCATTAAAAGTGTATTCCCCTTTGAACCAGTAGTTCCATTGATTGCTGGTACTATCATAGAAAGCGATATATGCTTCAGACAAACTATTGTCCAATGAGTCGTAAGTATAACTAAAATTTATTCCGCTTGTACGTTGCTCTTTGGTTTTGTGTGTTGAAACAATTAGGAGACTATCCACAAGGATAACCTCCGTTTCGTCCGCTTTAAAATTGTTTTGAAGAAGCTCATCAACAAAGAGGTCCTTTTGTCCCCAAATGCAAAGGCTTGTCAATAAGAGTAGTAAAGGAATACTTGTTTTCATATGGCTAGCTAGTTTTTTACAAAAAAAAGCAAAGTATTCTATAAATGCAAATGATTTTGTGGCAATAAAAGACAATTGTCAATTGAGGATTCTCAATTTTGGGGAATAAAGAATCGACGAAGGAGAGAACGTGCCCAATACGCCCGATAGAGCTACATACCATGTATGAGCGAAAGCGGGGACGCACTTTGCAAACGAAGCCTTAACGTTCCGTCCCTTTTTAAAATACTCTTATCAATTCGCTTCTGATGATGCGACACGAGGCGGTTTCTATGCTTGCGGTCATAGGCGTACCAGATGAAAAAATGGGAGAAGAAGTAAAGGCATTTGTTGTATTGAATCCAGGGGCAAACTGTACAGCTGAGGACTTGATTGCTTGGACGAAAGAAAAAATTGCCGCCTATAAATATCCAAGAATGGTAGAAATAGTTGAATCGCTTCCGACTTCTGCTACGGGCAAAATTTTAAAGAAGGAATTGCGGAAAATAGGGGAGGTTTGATTTTTAGTACGGAACTGTAGATAGCAGTGCTTACTTCAATTGATAGTGTTCAATGATTTTATCAGCGACCTCTTTTGCAGTCAAGTTGGTATTCTCAATTTTTAAAATGGATTTGTTGGGGAATTCATTTTCCAAGGAATTCATTCTATACCTTTTTTCATTGGACAATAGTCGTTTTTCGGAGGCTTTTATATCTCTTTTTGATGCTTTGTGTTTTAATCGGTTTTCTCCCTTATTTCTCTTTAATCTTTCGTTTAATTCACATACCAATTCAACTATTATGACTTTGTGGTTTCTAGTTTTAAATATGTTGATTATTTCATCGACATATGCTTCGTCTTCTTGTTCATTAAATGCCCATACAAATGTAAAGATGAGTCCCTTAATATTGCTTTTGGCAATTTCATTAAAAATATCGAATCTGATTTTCTTATCCAAATTTCTAAAGTTTGGTGTACCAAAATCGAAAAATTTATTTACCAAATCCAATGACATATGGTTGTGAAACAATTTATAGCCTGTTTCTTTTTGTAATGCTTGACCTATGGTCATTTTTCCAGATGCAGGAGGACCACATATTATTAATAAATTCATTGCGCTGTTGAATATTTAATTTTATCGTTCTAAGTTTATTTTTCTCTCTTTTAATTTATAGACATCCAGCATTGGCGGTCCGTCGTCACGGCGTATAAGGAACGGTTTGAGCAAGCTTAAGAAGTAGGCAATACATTTTTATTGGATTTTAACAGCATCTTGAAATTGCCACTCAAAGCAAAAAGCACTATGGTTAAGAAGGCAGTAAAGACCAAGCCAAAATATGGATAGCTTATTATTAAATTGAAATAGTTGACAATTTCAATGACTGTATTGCTGTTACTACCTACTTCAAACCTATCATAAAATTGGCTAAATTTTAGGAAAAGGGAAATACCAAATTTAGAAATGACAAAGGCATACAAAATGGGAAGCCCCAATAAAAGAACAAATAGTTTTCTTTTCCAAAAAAAAGGAGCAGCCAAGGAAAGAGCTAGGAAAAAAGCAAAAAACAAACCAGAAGATGGCCAGGAACTAAGGGGGAATTTAACAGGGGTGATTTTTGTTTTTTTTTGACCAAGTTGTCGTGCTTTGGCTCTTGCCTTTTTGTATTGTGCCTCACTGGTCATTGTAACCAATAAATCGTATTGTCCATCGGAAACTTGCTTGATGTCTACTTTTCCTCCATTCATATAATCGGCAAACCAATACTGGAAATGAGATTGAAAAAAATTGGACACTGTTTTTTTTCCTGAGCCTGCATAAGCCCAAATGATGATTGATAAAAAGATGCTTGTAAAAATCAGCAATCCAATGATGCCTTGTTTGATTGTTATGTTCATAAACTCAATTTCCAGTTTCCAATTGTACCTTCTTATTTGATTGATTGATAAAGACTAGAAGTGCCAAAATACTCATTACAATAAAGAGTACTTGCCAAACGCTTTCGTGCATTAAATCAAATATTGACGGAATATGAATGCCAATCAAAAACAAACTGATGATGCGCAATAGATTGAGTAAAACCAAAAAACACAACCCCCAAAACATACCTTTCAATTTGTTTGACCAAGAGGTGGGATAAATGAGCAATGCACAAAGATAAATGGCAAGACCTTCCACGCCATCACATCCATTTTTTATGCTGATAGAAAAATGCTTATTGCTAACAATATCTTCAAATGAGTTAACAGAGTAGCCCAAAATATTTAAAATGACGCTTGAGGCTTTGGCGTAGGCAATTGCTACATTTTTAATAATATTGTCCTGAAAAAAAGGCGTTGCCCAAATGATGTAAAAAATCATCAAAGCCAATAAAAAGGATAAAAACAATTTGTTGATTGGTTTGGCTAAGAACCGTTTGAAACTGCTTGTACCATCGTTTTGTTGGGGGGATGTATTGAGGGATTTTAATTTTTGTTCCTTAGAACCTAGCTCGGCTGAGGTTTCGGATTTAGACAGTTTCTTTTTATTGGACTTCCTTCCCATAACTTCATAGGTTGAATGGCATTTAATATCCTATAAATTTAATAAAAAAACACCTCAAGCTTAAAAGCTTGAGGTGTTTTTTTTAATAATTATCTTTCAATTTAATCTTAATCTTGATTCGCCAAAACCAATAAGTGTAGTAAGTAGGCCAAAATTGGTCCACAAATACAGGTTCCGACAAAATCAGTTATAGTAATCACTCCATACATAGCATAGGATGCAACACCTGCAATGATTGCCAATACCAATACAAAAGCTAGTGCTTTTTCAAAGATGCTCTTTTCAAAAGGATAGACAGATGCTTGATGCATATTTTTCATAGAGAAAGTTCCGCCAGAACCAGCCAAACTAGGCTGTTTTGCAAGCATAGAAATTAGGAGGAAAGAAAGACTGAGTAAAGTCAATAGAATAAGCCCCCACTCTGACATAGTTGGAATGGCTTCGGGTGGATCTGCGATAAAACCACTGTCACAAAAACATTCTACTGCTAAACCTGGATCACAAGGAGTTCCGACAGGTGCTGAACCTGTAACATTGAAAGTGGGCGCACTTGTAATCGTACCACAATTCAATAAAGCTCCATCTCCTACCAGTGGACCTGGATCAAAGGTCATATTTCCAGTATTGGTAAGAGTTCCAAGATTGTTCAAGGCTCCCGCTGCTGTCCAAGAAATAGTAGCGGTATTCAATAAGGAACCAGTAGCAGTGATTATTCCACCGCCATCACCCATGACGTTAAATTGCAAATTGTTGATTACTGATACACCATCTATGTTCAATCCATTTGGTGCATTTGTGGTGCCATTGTTGGTATAGCTTCCATCACCTGCAAATACACCGCTTTGTGCATTCAAAGTAAAATCATTGACCAATGCACTCATATTGTTGAGTGTAATAGGACCTGTAGAAGTCAGTGTTCCTGTACTACTATTGGTAACTGTGCCTCCCGAATTGACGGTGAGGAGCATAGTTGTCAATGTACCATTGTTGGTAATATCTCCTGTAGAGTTAACAGTCAGACCCGCCGCAAAATTAAAGGTGCTTATACCATTGTTGGTAAATGTGCCCATATCATTTAGAGTCGCAGGGAAACCATTAACAGTTAATTCCGAGTTAACGGTTAAGGAACCTTCTAGATTCACTAGCAATTCTGCATTGTGTGTAAAGCTTCCTGTAGCGATTTCTAAATCACCCAGAATAATGAGCATTGTATTGAATGTTTTATTCCCATTGTGAACAATACTCACACCAGATTCAATAGATACTGGACCACTCACAACTACTGGTTCAGGTAGTGCGTCCCAATCTGCTTGGGAATTGATCGATGTCTGAGCAGACATGCTTGTACAAATGCATATGGCAAAGACAAAAGACAAGATGTAGTGGAAAGTCTTTATCATTTTGTTTGTTTTATATAATGAATTAGCATTAAATATAATGAATTATCTGTTGAAATCAGTAAGTTACAAAATGAATTTTTTGTTAAATGTGTGATTAGTTGTTTTTTTATATGTATAATTAATTGGTTTTTATT
>JAHDIA010000225.1 GCA_020631035.1 Chitinophagales bacterium
AATGAGTGGAGATGAAACCTATCAATTAATTGGTACTTTTGATTTGACACTCTATGCCGATGCACAAGCACCAACTGTTTCTTTGGTCGAAGCTTGTGATGCTGGAACAGTAGGAATGTGTACCTACCAAGTCAATTTTGCTTGTGCCACCGATGCCGAAAATGGAACAACAATTGATGGTTCTACCCAAGCCGATGGCTATGTTGGAGGAAGTTTAACAGTAGACATCATAACAGGTGACGGCTGTACCAGTTCATTCAGTGTCTCGGCAGATGCTTGTCTTTGTTCTGTTGATCCATCTTTTGCTTGCGCTGGTTCTTTGAATATTGCACAATGTGGAGGAGTCATTCCGCTCAATCCTGTTACACCAGGTGGTACTTGGAGTGGCAGTGGAGCAGCCTATGTCAATGCCAATGACGAATTTGATCCAACAAATGCACCCGTTGGTATAAGTTTGACCTTGGAGTACACTGTTTTCGACGCACTCGGTATGCCAGTGGTATCCAATACCTGTAACATTATTGTAAGCAATGATTGTGGAGCAGAAGGAGGACGATTCTAAAAGTAGGGGCGAATAAGCATTCGCCCACTTTCAACGATTTAAAAATTGTGAATCAATAATAATGTTTTTTTCATTTGGGATATTCCCCCTACATTTTTGTGTAGGGGGATTTTTTATTTATATCGGTAGGGGCGAATAATCATTTGCCCAAATAACAATAATCATTCGCCCAAATAAAACATCATTCATCCTTTTCCAATTTAGGAATGGTTAAATAATAAGTTCCTTGTTTTTGGCAATGAGATTTTTAGAGATACAAGCGGTCCGCCGATGCGGAAAAAAACGCACTGGGCTGGCATTCCACTGGGCTGGCATTCCAGTCAAAATCGGGAAGTTATTTTTTTATCATTCCTTAGAACGGAACGTTTAGAAACACTGTCGAAGTCAAGTCCCTGCTGTACACTACTACTTGCCCCCTCATTGGTCAGTTCAGCAAGGGCGTACTTAGTCTTCGTGCCTTAGCCTTCAGCACTTCCTGCTTCACAATGCCCAATTCGGCGGCAGGTATCCGTTGCCATCAGGCGTAGTTTTGCAACTCTTTGTCCTTCGTTTCAAGGTAATCGTTATATGGTTTTGAAATTATTTCAAGCGTTTTTGAATATTTCTAAAAAGTAAAAAATAGGTGTGAAAATATTACCAAATGCCCCAAATATATAGATTTCAATTCATAATTTTTTCCAAAAAAACATCCTAAAACAAATAATCAAACACACACACACTGAAAGAAAGTTGTACAATATTCCATACATCCTAGAAGATGCCAAGTAAACAAAAGTTCAATAAAAAAATATTAAAAGTTTCTTAATTAGCAATTAATTTTATTTATTTGTAATTGTAATTGCTAATAAATTTCCTGATTCAGGACTTTTGCAAGTACAATTAATTAAAATATTTAATTTTAAATAGCTCTTTATCAGTGTTTTATATATGTAATCAAAATGGTCTTTGCATTGAGATATAAAAACAAAAACTAATTTTATAAACCATAGAAAAATACTTAAAAAACTATCATTACAGCTTTTTCTGTACATTGATATACAGAATGAATGACACTCCACTTATGCAACAATGAATTACATGCCGCAAATTATATGTAAAAGTCTATAATAATACATATAAGGGAAAGCTAACTTATGGCAAAAAATAGTTAGTGAGTAACCTGTGTTTATGAATAGTTAAATATTAAGAATCTCAGAATGAGATTCCTGGGATTGCTATGTCTCATAAACTGTCTAAAAATCAATAAATAATTTATAAATCAAATAATATGTTAAAAAAACTAAAACTATTTTTCTTTACAACACTTATGCTTTTTGGTGTTAATGAAGTTGGTTTGAATGCTCAAAGCCTAACACATAGTCAACTTCAAGCAAAAAAGCAAACAAAAGATGTAAAGTCAGTTCAAGTAGATTCTAAGGATAAAATGTCTAAAGAAGAACTTAGAAATTTTGCTCAAGATTATTACAAAAATCGTCTGACTGATTTGGAGCAACAAGAACAGGAATTACTGGCTCAACCTATGACGAATGAAATTGCAGACCAATTAGAAGGAATACAATTAGAAAAGTTTTTTTTACAAAAAAACAAGAGCAGTTTTAGCTCAAATTCTATAAAAAACAAAGATTTACGTCCTATTTCCTTACAAAAATCAATTGGTGAACGCTATACTCAAAAAAATGATCAGGAGTTAAGAAGTGATGGTACTCCACGAAAAATAATAAAAATTAGTCAAGGTCAAGCCAAAGAGAACAAGCCTCATCTACAAGAAAAACCAGGTAAAAAGGAAGGTGTTTCAAAAAAACTTACTAATTAATCAAACAGATTGAAATGTTATGAAAAAAATATATGTAATTTTATTCGTTAATGTATTCCTAAGTATTTGCATTGCACAAACACTACAAGCACAAGATGATATTTGTAGTCCTGGAACATTAACTTCTGATACCTATGCCAATTCTGGTTCTGACACCTCTGGAGACAATACAGGAAGTACAACTCAAACAGGTGAAGTATTTGGAACAGAGTACAATGGTGAGGGCAATAGTGCTTTTAATACTTGTGAAGGAGCTGGAACTTTTACAATGCCAGGTAATCCAGGACCAAGTAATTGGTACACTTTTACTCCTACACAAACAGGACAACACTGTTTTTCTGAAACATCAGGTTTTGCTGATGCAGATCATCAAATGGCACTGTTTGAAACAACAGGCGCTGTTTGTACAGCTGGTGTTCCCGATTTTAGTCAGTTGTCTATATTGGCTTCTAGTGATGATGATTCGGCTACTTCTGTAGGTGATGGAGGAACTTTGTATAGTAGTAATACTATTTTTGCTATTGAATCTACAGGCGATGCTGCTTTCTGTGTTAATTTAACAGCAGGAACTACTTATTATTTACAAATTACAGGGGTCGCTTTGTTTTCAACTGCTTGTGCAGGTACGACTTGTAATGAGTGCTTTGTTGAATTTGAAGCAGGACCATATACAATCAATGTCGTTGAACCGCCTATGTGTCCTATAGAGGTAACAGTAGTTGGTGGAGCAGGATACAATGAATGTCAAAATATTCAAGATGAGTTTGATGCTGCAGGTGGTTTTGGAGGTTTTCCTGGTTTTTCAATAGCAGATGATCCTTGTCTTTGGTGTGCAGCAATATCTACATCAATAAATTATGGTGTACAACCAACAGGTTGTGACCCAGAAACTAATTCTGTAACTACCGAGTATTGGGTGGAAAGTGGAAATGCCATTGATCCTTGTGCTGGAGTATTTGAAGGCTCGCAACTAGATGACAATGATGGAATGATTGATGTAGGTGCTTACTGGGACCACTCCCAAGCTGATGGTTGTAGCCCTGTATATTATGATGCTACTTTTACCATCGTTGTTACCAATGACCAAGTTGGTGGTGTAGATTGTCCTTGTAACAATGTTTGTACTGTATCTGAAGTAGTTACGGTACAAGTAAGTCCTCCAGGAATAGCAGGCTATCGCATAACTCCTGTTTATAACAACTGTACAGACCCACCTAGTTACAGTGTACAACCTACTGATGGAACCAATGTTTTGACAGATCCTAATACTGGTGCAGAAATTGTTTGTGATGTGATTTTAGCTCCTGACCCTCTAACTTGTGGAGGTACTGCTAGCATTACTATTGTAGATTCTGAACTTCAAGCTGCTGCACCTGCTACAGATGTATGTGTAGACTTTACGGAGGATGTTGTTTGTTTTGAAGGAACTGGTGATTTTACAGTGGCTGATATTTGTAGTGGCGATATGGTGACTTTGGCACCAGGAGCAGGATGTACACTAGATCAAAGCTCTGTACTTTTTGGAGCTCCTAACCCAGCTTATACAGCTATTGCCTTTATCTATTCAACAGATGGGGTAAATCCAAGTACAACAGCACCACCAGCTGCTTATGCTCCTATACCTGTTGGAGGTACTGCTGACCCCGCCAACTTTGATCCTAATTTGATTTTTACTGGTGTTCAAGAATCAGGATGTACAGATAAAACTTTCTCTGGATTAGATAATTTAACTTGTGATCCAATTACTTACTATATTGTTGTGACTTATTTTGGACAAGATTTCGCTGTACCAGATAATGACCCTGGATTTATCGGTGGATATTTAGATTGTGCATTTGAAATTTTGCCAGTTACTGTATGGCCAGGCACAATGACTGCTAGACCTACTTCAGGGTCTTGTACTGCTGCATCAATGATTGAGATCGTTGCAGCAGATGGTGCTACTATTTGTGCAACTGAAATGGACCTTGCTCCTGTTGCACCACCAGCTGACTGTGGTATGGTCAACTCTGAAAACTTTATGTATGATGTTACAGTTACAGAATTAGGATTAGATATGGCGCCAATGACCTGTCAACAGTCTTTTACTGGAATGGTCGCTGGCAACTGTGTTTCTGATCCCTGTCCAATTGAATGTCCTGCATTGGCTGAACCTATGGTCTTTGATTACTGGTTGTGTGAAGGTGGGAGTATTCCAGCAGGTGAAGGATTGGGAGCTCTAGGGGTCGACTGCCCTATACCGCCTACACCTACTTGTTTATTTGATCCTTCTACAATGTTTATTTATGTTGAAGCAACTGGTACACATACTTACTTATCTGATATGACTTGGACCTTGCAAGCACCAAGTGGAGCCACAACAACTATCTTTCCTTTTGTATGTTGTCCACAAAGTGGGGATGACTTTAATCAGTTAACTTTTACCAATGCACCAGTAGGAAATAATTTCCAAATTTCAGGCGGAGGAGGGCAAACTCCTCCTCCTTGGACAGGAACTTATGATATGGTAGAAGGAGGAGCCATAAATTGGGGAGCATTGGCTGGTGAGGAGATTTATAGCGCAGGATGGAACTTGATAATTGGAGATTGTGTAGGTGGGGATTTTGGAATCGTTAACAATGTATCTGTAACATTTACAGACAATGGCTCAGGAACTAGTTGTTTGGCAAATGCTGCTTGTGTGGGTTGTGATGGAACAACAGAAATTGCTGGACCCAATAATCTTCAATTCAATGGTGAACCAGGAGTAGAGTATGATTCGGGAGCAATTAGCTTTAATTTAGCAGACAATGCTTGTACAGAAGCAGATGGTGCTTTTGTATTTCCTATTCCTGTTCCTGATGCACAAATGCCACAAGCACCTATTGTTAATTGGTATGATGATCCTGTTGCAGGAAATCTGGTAGGTTCAGGCAATATTTTTGCCCCAACCGACAATACAGTGGGAGATTGGTGCTATTATGCTGAATATGTATGCAACTTAAATACAGAAGGTGATTGTGCACCTGATATGATGTGTCCATCAACAAGATTAGAGGTCTGTCTTCACATATATGCAAGTGATGCAGGAACAACAACTGTAGATGATCAATTCCTTTGTTGTGATGAGCCTGTGCTCTTTACCAATGTAGATCCGCTACTAGACTTTGACAATGCAGTACCTAAACATACTTACGAATTGGGATATGCTTTAGTTGCTGGTTCGCAAACGCCAGTAAGTGCTGCTGCCGACGTAGATGCTGCTTTGATAGTACAAGCAGAACCCGCAACAGGTTATACACCTACTTGTACAGCTTGCCCAGGAGGTACCACAGGAACCTTGGCAGCAGGTGTCTACTCTGTAACTCCATTTTTAAGTATTGATACTTATGATATTTGTACTCCATTAATTCAAGGAGCCAATATACCGCAAACTGACAATCCTACCTTTGAAGCTTATGTATGGGACTATACAGCAGAAGGAACACTCAATGATGTTGCTGTACCTGCTTCTGCTTTTACACTAGAAGTAGATATATATGATCTTATTGACCCCAATGATGGAGATGGACCAACAGGTGGTGGTTGCGAAATGACAGATATTAATGTTTTTGTGTACGTAAATGGAACTTTGGTGGCAGTTCAAGGTGGATTGACAGATATAACGCAAATAGTTACCTTTACAGAAGCAGATTTTCCATTGACTTCCAACGATGATGTTCAAGTTCAAATGGCATTCTCTACTGCTGGAAATGGATGTTCAACAACCGATATGGATTTAACAGATTGTAAGTTTGCTGCAAGTGTCAAATTAATGCTTACAGCAACCTTTGATGCAACATTTACTGACTTTTCTGAGGGAGCAGCTTGCAATACTTTTGGAACTCCTGCTGATATCATTATCCTAGATCCTATTTGTACTGCAGAAGCTGTTACTTGTAACCCAGATGGTACTTACTCTGTAACATTCACTCCTGAAGGTGGTTTGAGTGCTTTAAATGGTGCAGCCTATGTTGACCAAACTACTGGTGCTGCTGTAATCAACGGTGAATACCAAATCTCTGCTCCAGGAGCAGTAACTGTTTCACCAGCAGGTAGCGGAGACGGTCTAACAACAGGTACAGGTACAGGAGCCTTTACAGTAACTTATCCAACCTCTGTACCAATGTATACCATTGACATAGCCAACTGGGACGCCAATGCAGTAGCATTGCTGCCAGCCGATGGGTGTCCTTTCCAAATTACAGGCATGATAACACTACCTACTGACCCAACAACTACCAGTGATGCTATTTGTGAAGGGGAAGCAGCAGGGACCTTAACTGCTGATTGTGGTGCCAATTCTATTATGTGGTTTGCTGATGACGGAACAGCTATGCCAGACTTGGCAGCAGGACCAGTTGCTACAACAGCAGATTTTGTACCAACAGACACAGCACCTGGTACTTACACTTATTATGCTGTATGCCAAGATGCTTTGGGATGTTCTAGCGCACCTATACCTGCAACTTATACCATTAATACATTGGGAACAGCTTCATTGGCAGTGCCTACCCTAAGTTGCGCTACTGAAGATTTGAACTTAAATCCTAGCCCCACTGGTGGAATATATAGTGGAGCAGGTGCTGCTTTTGTAGATGCAGCTACTGGAACCATTGTGACCAATTATAAAGACTTAATGGATCCAAATGTTGTTTATGATCTGACTTATACAGTTGCAGGTGCAGGAGGTTGTGATGGTGAAGTAACAATTCAAATAAGTTTTGTATCAGATTGTGCTGCTGATGGTGGTCGATTCTAAACAACTTATTACATAGAAATTATGAATTAATAATCATAATGTTTTTTTCATTTGGGATATTCCCCTTCACCTTGTGTGGAGGGGATTTTTTATGAATAGGACGGAACGTTAGGGCTTCGTTTGCATGGTTTCTCCCCGCTATCCGCTACTACTCCTCCCCAGCAAGCTGGATGCGGGGTATCCGCTTCTATCGGGCGTAAAAGGCAATGTATAGCCATCCTTCGGTCATTTGTGGGATTGAATGACCAAAATGTTTGTTAAAGTGAGTTGTTGAGTGTTGATAAATATATAATATTGTTTATCTTCACCCTTAGGAAGTCTTTATACTATACATTTAATATATATTTATTAACATTGCTTTTTTTGCCTGTAATCAAGCTAAACAGAACACCTCGCAAAATGCAGCCAATAACAATATGGGAATAGCTGAACAGGCCCCTAAAACAGTGAATACTACACCAATAGCTCCACCCAAAGGGGAAAAAACAAATCTTAATAGAAAAGCAACACCGTCGCCTTCAACAACACAAGAAAATGGTGTTAAAGAAACTTGGAGTGAAAGTGAGCAAAAGTATGTTAAACATACAATAAATGCAGAAAAAGCATACAAATTGGGTGGACAGTATGGCAAAGAATTTTGTAAATGTTATTTACAATTGCAAAATATAATGACTTGTGAAAAAGACATTGTGACCAAAATGGACAAGCATAAACGAGACAATGATGAGAAGATATACAAATACATGAATATGGAGTATGAGGCACATAAAAAAGATTGTACTGGACTGAACTAATATTATATTTAGTGTCAAGTAAACTACACAAATACAACTATATTTGATCAAATAGTCTTGAACTGGTACTTCTTATAAAAACTACTATTAAAGTAGAATAAAATAAAAAGTAATATCCCCAAATAATATGTATATTCTACTTACAAAACAATTTCAAAACGTCAGACTTAATTGCCTACAAACT
The DNA here is from genome assembly GCA_020631035.1 of Chitinophagales bacterium. GTDB lineage: Bacteria > Bacteroidota > Bacteroidia > Chitinophagales > UBA2359 > JAHDGP01. Next base: position 8,134 of record JAHDIA010000225.1, read on the forward strand.
TACCATATAAACTAACAACAACAATACATAATATTGAGATTTAAATGCTTGATAATCAATAAATAATAGAGAATTAATTAATTTCCTAATCCTTTAATTATTAGTTTTTTATGTATTTGGGAAACTATTTATTGTTATTGGTGTAAGAGGAATATTTAACATTTTATAGTGTGAAAATAATGCTTTATATATTCACATATATTAAGATTTATTATTTACCTTTACTTGACATTTTGGGTGCGTAAAAAAGCACTCATTTTTTTTTGGTAAAATATTTGTGAGCAACTAATTTTGAATATGATTTTGTTCCCTTTTGGGCAACAACTGTATTCAGATGCTGCTTTTTGTGAAAATTTAGTTTTGAAATCTTTGGGATTTTGAGATTAAAACGTATTTTTACACTCTAGTATAAGTGTATTTGTTTAGAATTCTATTTAAATAACTGAGCCAAAAAACGTATTATGACACGCTCTGTCTGCCTTTTTGAATTTGAAAGCCCACCTGCGCTTCTCTCACCTTATATCAATATATGTAAGAAATATATACCTATGTACTTGGAAATCAATAAAATAAAAGAAAATAAAGAAAAATATTATGAATAAAAACTTAAACAAGAAATTTATTATGAAAAGAAAATTTAATGTT
>JAHDIA010000226.1 GCA_020631035.1 Chitinophagales bacterium
GAATCACTCTCCAAAAATTGTCAAAGAACCTTGTTTTTTATTTACGAGATATAAAAAACATCGCCCCACAATTTTTGCCCACCATCTATATAAATGGTTTCGCCAGTGATGTAACGAGCCAAAGGGGTACAGAGGTACAAGCACAAATTGGCGACCTCTTCGGTAGTACCCAGTCGTTTCATAGGGATGTTTTTGGTAATGCCCTCCAACATTTGTGGAGGATAATTTTTGAGTCCAGTTGACTTGATGATACCAGGAGCTACCGCATTGATTTGGATGTTGTGTTGGCTCCATTCGACTGCTAGAGATTTGGTTAGATTGTCTACACCTGCTCTAGCGGCTCCAGTATGTGCCATTCCTGGAAAGCCTCGGTAAATCATCGCAATCATATTGACAATAATGCCATCGTTTTGGGGAATAAAAAAGGTGTTCGCCATTGTTTGAGTGATGTACCAAGTGCCATTGAGGTTGTTGTTGATGACGGCATTCCAACCATTGTGGCTGATGTCTTTGGCAAGCGAGGGAAACTGACCACCTGCATTGTTGATGAGGATGTCGAGTCGCCCCATTTTATCCTTGATGTTTTCTGCCATTTGTTGAACAGTGGCAATGTCTCTGATGTCGCAAACACAATAAGCGCATTCGCCATATTGACTGAGTTCCGCCACCGCTTTTTCTAGGCGTTCGACTTTACGAGAGGCAATAAAGACCTTGGCACCATATTGTAAAAACAATTGACTGATGTCAAAGCCAATGCCACTGCCACCACCTGTGACCAATACAATTTTGTCTTTGAATATATCTTCTTTAAACATAGTTTATTTCTGTTCAGTTGAGCCTGTTTTTTTGTTGAGTATTTCGTCAGGGATGAGTCCTTTGAGCAAAGCTTCGAGTCCTGTTTTTTTCTCTAGCAGTTTCCAACCATCGTATTGGGGATCATTGATCATAATGAGTGCTTCTTTTGCCTTTACATCAAAGCTTTTTTCATCTTTGTTGAGTTTGACATTGTCGTCTCCATACAAACCTTGATACATATCGAGCATAAAATTGAGGTCAAGCGGTTCACTAGGGTCACTATCGAATATGTGGATGTTCATATTGTAAGTGTAATGGACATTGGAATAGCAAACTCCATTGAGTTTTTGAATATCTTCGATTTCTTGAATGGTCGAATTGGTAAACATAATTTGCATCGTAGTATCTGTCATCATCTCGTCAAGAGATTCTGCTAGAGTTGCTTTGGGAACAATGTCATAAAGCTTGGGATAGATAAAGTTGAGTGTTTCATCGAGTCGGTTGGCCTCTAGCAATACAAAGTATAGTTCTAGATTCTCTTTGATGTCTGATTTTTTGCATTTGCTTTGAGCCATCAAAAAGTGTGGCAAGGCGATGAGTAATATGATAATTAGTTTATTCAAGATTTAAAATTTAAAATTCAAGATTTAGGGTTTGAGATGGTGTATTGTTTTTCATAAATGGTGTGTAGATTTTTTTTGCCTTTGTCGCTTAGGTATGGAATGACCAAGTTCCAAACGGCTGATCTTGCTTCGTGTAAATAATTGCCTTCTTTGGCTCGTATTTTTTGTTGGTGGAGCCAGAAAGAGAGAAGCATCCATAAAGTATGTGATAAGTGTTGGTATTGTCCCTTGTGTGATTCAGGGAGCATATTGCCTGTCTCAACAGAGTAATCCAATACTGCTTTGATGTATTGGATTTGGGTTTGAATGTGTGTTCTATGAAGCTTGGCAATTTTGGGATTTGCCCGAATGATTTCGAGTATGTCCAAATAAAAAAACTGATATTTCTGGTAAAGCCCAATGATGGGGCTGAGTTGTTCGTGTATGGTTTTGACTGTTGGAATCAATTGTATCCCTGATAGTAGGCTATTGCGCTCTGTGATGATTTGTTGGTAAATGTTTTCAAGTATAGCAGCCTTGGTATTGAAGTGGTAAGAGAGATTGCCCACACTAATACCAGTAGAACTCGCAATGTCCCGAATACTGACATTGACATAGCCTTTTTGGTTGAACAAGTCAACAGCAGCCTTTAATATTTTTTGTTTGGTTAGACTCATATTTTTTGATATGCCTTAAAATTAGGACAAACGTCCTAATTTTTTAAATTTTTGAAGATATTTTGTATTTGGAAAATATAAAAAACTTGCTTTTTAGTATGGGAGACACTATATGAAGCAAATAATTGTACAATGTTTTCTAGCTTAAAAAGTTGATTTACAGTTTGTTCCTTAATATGTTTAATTGATTTTTATTACACAAATGTTCATAAATGTGTTTGCATTTGTAGAAAAAATAGAGGATTTTTGTTTGGAAGATTAACCCTAAAATAAATCCTTATGAAAGTTTTTGTACGTCATTTATCGGTGTTGTTGTTTGTCACCATAAGTTGTTTTGGGCATTTACTCGCCCAAGAATATGAGCCTTTTATCAAATCGGATGCCGTTTGGACAGCTGCACGTTTTGGAGGATGGCCAGATTACAGTGCCATGTTTAACTATAAAAAATACAGTTTTGTAGGCGATACCTTGATTAATGGAGAAACCTATCAAAGACTGTATCGCACTACCAGTATGTTGACCTTTGATATTGATAGTGCTGAGTATGTTGCTGCGATGCGAGAAAATAGTCGACAAGTATTCATTGTGCCACAGAACGAAAGCAGTGAAGCATTGTATTTGGATTATTCCTTGGATGTTGGAGATATAACAACAGTTTATACTCCTACCGATTTTATTACAACTGTCCCTAGCTTAGAGGTAGAGGTTGTAGAAAAAGACTCTGTCTTGCTTGAAAATGGAGAATATAGAAATCGGATTCGAGTACAGTATGATTGCAACAGTTTTAATTATTCAGAATATTGGATAGAGGGTGTGGGAAGCACTGCTGGTATTTTCCGTTCCTTAGAAGAATGTTACATTGCAGACATTGGTTTTAATTCAATGATTTGCTATGAAGACAAAGGAAGTTTGATTTATAAAATAAATGGTGCTTTGTCTTGTACACAATTGGCTCCTATAGAAGTCTATGAATATCAGTCTATTGACGACACCATTTGTCTAGGGCAAACAGCGACCATTCTTTATGAAGTGTATGGTGGCACCTATCCATTCGATGTTGATATTAGCCCAGAAGAAGGAGTGATTGATGCTGGGCTATATGGTTTTCAAGTAGAGCCTGATACCACGACAACTTATACTTTGACCATAACTGATTTATCGGGAGAGACAGTGGAATTGTCCTACGAAATCATTGTAGAGGAGGAAGCCATTGCTCCTGTAGACATAGACATTATCAATCCAAGTGGTGAGTGTTTTCCCAATAGCTTGATATTGAGTGCCAACAATACCTATGATTTTTATGAGTGGCGAGACATCCAAAACAATATCATCGGAACAGAACAAAGCGTAACCGTCTATTCATCGGGCAATTATTACTTAACTGTAAGCAATGCGGCAGGTTGTTCAGAAACAGATTATGCAGTATTTTATCAAACCCTCAATGTGAATCCGACTCCCAATGTTGAAAACAATATTGAAGGTTATGTTTGCTTGGGAGATACCTTAAAATATTGGACAGAGGAACCTTATGCTTCTTATAGTTGGTCGACAGGAGAAACAACAGATACCATTAGTTTTGTAGCGGATGAAACGGGCGTATTTTCTATAAGTTTGGATGTCGTAGATTTTAACGGTTGTGCAGGTCCTAATATCAATATTTCTTATGGGTATTGGGTACAGGAATTACCTAGCATACCAAGCATCACCCAAAATGGATCAGTGTTGACCTCAAGTGAAGCCAGTACTTACCAATGGTATTTGGATGGTACACCGATTGAAGGGGCAACTGAACAAACTTATACAGCAACGATGTCAGGAGCGTATACAGTGGAGGTTACTGAAGGGGACGCACCTTGTATCTCTATCTCAGCTGCTTTGATAGTAGAGGCAAGTCAGTTGGCAAGACAAGTAGCCATTAAGGTATACTTAGAGGGAGCATACGATGCCAGTTTGGGTGAAATGGACAACAAATTATTGGACTTAGATTTATTGCCTCCCAATCAACCTTATAATATGATGCCTTGGAATTATGGTGGAACAGAAAGTGTGATGAGCAGTGCAGATTTTCCCAGCAATACAGTTGATTGGGTATTGGTAGAGGCAAGAACGGGTACGCCGAATCAATCAGGTAGTATGGGAACAACAGTGGTTGAAACCAAGGCAGGATTGTTGTTGAGCGATGGAAGCATAGTTGATGCTCAAAGTTTGAATCCTCTGTCATTTTGGTTATTGGAAGATGGAACAGCATATTATTTTATAGTTCGCCACCGCAATCATTTAGATGTCATTAGTGCCAATTCTGTTGTAGGAGCAACAATGATGGAATATGATTTCACAACTGCTGTCAATCAAGCCTTTGGTATTGAACAAATGAAAATGATGGATACAGGTGAGGCGGCATTGTTGGCAGGAGATTACAACCAAAGTGGCGACATACAAAATACCGATTATGATGATTGGAAAGTAAGCCCAGCCGTCAATCAAGAGTACTTATTTATAGATGGGAATATGGATGGGATTTCACAAGTGAGTGATTATGATACTTGGTATTTTAATCGTGCTAAGTTGGGGGTGATTGAGATAAGATATTGAACTAGTGTTAAATAAAGTTTTTAATGTTGTATAGGAGCAAGTGTTTGATTGCTTCGTCGCTACTTATTATCCCGCTATCCGCTTTTAGTCCCCTTGGTTCGGTAAAATCTAATAGGGCTCAAAGACCTATTAGATTTCCAAACCAAGGGGAGCTAACCGCTACTATCGGGGCTAGTTTAATACGTTCAGTCGCCTTCGCAAAATACGCTTTTATACATAAAAAATATTAACCTTAAAATACATTATTATGAATCTTTTTTTATGTAGATTATTGCTACTACTATTTGTTGCATTGACTTTTAGCAGTGGAATTTCATTTGCTCAAAACTATGAGCCTTTTATCAAATCAGATGGGGTTTGGACAGAAGGTACTTTTGGTAGTTATCCAGATTTCAGTGGCTTGTATTCTTATAAGAAATATAGTTTTGTAGGAGATACTCTCATCAATGGACAGACCTATCGAAAGATGTACCTGACCAGAGATATGTTGACTTTTGATATTGACCATGCAGAGTATATTGGTGCAATGAGGGAAGTAGGACCACAAGTATTTATGGTGGGTAAATTCCAAAGCAGTGAGATGTTGTATTTGGACTTCTCCTTGGAGGTTGGAGATACAACAACAGTTTATGGTGGACCTGTGACAGTCGAAGTCATAGAAAGAGATTCGGTATTGCTCGAAAATGGTGAATACAGAGACCGAATTAAAGTTGAGTATCCATGCAATTTTTTCAATGAGACAGAATATTGGATAGAAGGAGTTGGGAGTACTTCTGGAATCTTACGTCCATTTTTTCATTGTTATACAGCAGATGTTGGGTATAAGGAATTGATTTGTCATGAAGAGCAAGAAACTGTTGTGTATAAAAAAGGGAGTGCCTTGTCCTGTGAACAATTGTCCTCTGTATCAATTTTTCTTGGTGATAATAATATTGTAGGTATTGGTGATGAGCCTTATACGCCAGATACCATTTGTCCAGGCCAAATGGTATCAATAGATTATAATATTTGGGGAGGAACCCACCCTATGACTGTAAGCGTTAGCCCAGAGGCAGGATTTATTTCTGCTAATTTTGGCACTTTGCAAGTTAATCCAGATACCACAACAACTTATACCATTACAGTGACAGACTTGGCAAAAGATACTGCACAATTGTCCTTAGAGATTTTTGTAAAAGGAGAGTTTATTGAGCCTGTTGAGATAGATATTATCAATCCAACTGGGTCTTGTTTGCCAGATAGCTTGATATTGAGTGCCAACAATACTTATGATTTTTATGAATGGCAAAATGGACAAGATAGCATCATTGGAACAGAACAAACTTTGACAGTATATACAGCCGATAATTATTCCTTAACTGTCAGTAATATTTATGAGTGTTCTGAAACAAACCAATTGTGGTTTTATCCAGACTTAACACCGAATCCATTACCCGTCAGAATCAGAAGTAATATTGAAGATGATATTTGTGTAGGAGATACATTGTTGTATTGGGTAGAAGAGCCCTATCTACATTATTTTTGGTCGACACAAGAAACAACAGATACCATTAGTATTGTAGCAGGTGAAGAAGGTTCATTTTTTCTAAGTATAAATGTGGTCGATTTTAATGGATGTGTTAATAGTTCTAATTCCTTAAGTTATCTTGTATCCCCATTGCCTGATGTTCCAATAATCACCCCAAATGGAACAGTGCTGACCGCCAGCGAAGCCATTACTTATCAATGGTATCTAAATGATATGCCCATTGAAGGAGCAACAGAGCGAACTTATACGGCAATTGTAGAGGGAGATTATACCGTAGAAGTTACAGGCTATACTTATTGTAGCTCTATCTCAGCTGCTTTGACAGTGGAGGCAAGTCAGTTGGCAAGACAAGTAGCGATTAAGGTATATTTGGAAGGGGCATATGATCCTAGCTCAGGGGAAATGGACCATAAATTATTGGATTTGGATTTATTGCCTATGAGTCAGCCTTACGATGTGGCTCCTTGGAATTATGGTGGAACAGAAAGTGTGATGAGCAGTGCAGATTTTCCCAGCAATACAGTCGATTGGGTATTGGTAGAGGCAAGAACGGGTACGCCGAATCAATCGGGCAGTATGGGAACAACAGTGGTTGAAACCAAGGCAGGATTGTTGCTGGGGGATGGAAGTATTGTGGATGCTCAAAGTTTGAATCCTCTGGCATTTGCTTTATTGGAGAACGGAACAGCGTATTATTTTGTGGTCCGCCATCGCAATCATTTAGACGTTATTGGTGCCACTTCAGTTGTAGGAGCAACATTGATGACATACGATTTTACAACAGCAGTAGAACAAGCCTTTGGTGTAGACCAAATGAAAGTGATGGATGTGGGGAAGGTGGCATTGTTGGCAGGTGATTACAACAGCAGTGGCGATATACAAAATACTGATAACAATGCTTGGAAAGAGAATCCAGCGGTCAATCAAGCCTATTTGTTGATAGATGGGAATATGGATGGTCTTTCGCAGGTGAGTGATTATGATATTTGGTATTTCAATCGTGCTAAGTTGGGGGTGATTGAGATAAGATATTGAGCTTCGGCAGGCTCAGCTAGCTTCTTTAGAGGTATGTTCATTCGGCAGGCTTAGCTAGGCTTTCTTTGGTAAGCTCAGGCTCCTTTTCGGCAAGTTCAGGTTCTTTTTTCAAGAAGGAAGGAATTAGTACGAAGGGGTGAACGATATAAAATAGCCCCGATAGCAATGGATATGGCGGTATCTGGTGCCCTAGGGTAGAGACGTTGCGTGCAACGTCTGTACTTGCGTGGTGGAAAAACTTTATATTTTCCCACACCGCCATAGAAATGGATAGCGGGTAAATCAGCAGCGACGAAGCACCCAAACATTTGCTCCTAAAAAGATGAAAATTACTGAACCAATATTTTGTACGTTCCTTGGGAGGTCTGAATAAAATACATTCCATTTTGCAAATTAGAAACATCTATGGTCCATTCGTTTTGATTGCTTTGGAGAATGGATGTTTTGTTGCTTACATCTTGTCCCAAAGTATTGAGTATTTTAAGATGAAAATTATTTGCTAATACAGATTGAATGCTCAGGTGACTGCTGACGGGGTTGGGGAAAATATTTACTTTATTTGAAAAGTTATCTGGTGTGTTTAGGGCAGAAATGGGTGAGCTGTTGACTTGATTGATCACATCGAAGCAATTGCCAAATTCGTAGAAATCGACGGTGATAAAATTGGGGACTTTGCCCGTTGCTTCTTGGCATTCCAATACCCTATTGATAAAGAATGGATTGGAATTGGCTGTATTTGAAATTTCGGCAGTACCAAAGCCATTGAGGGTGATGAAATGATTGAGAATGAACAAGTCATTGTCGGGATTGCCACGGTTAAAATCGCAGCTAAAATCGTCTAGGCTGTTGTTGGAAAAATGGGTTTCGACGGCATAGTCCCACACATAATGGTACCAGGCTTGCTCAGGGCTGGCATCATTGACATCGGTAAAGATGACCAAGCGGCTGTTGTTGTCAATCATTGTTTGTAGGGTCTGCCAAGATTCGTCGGCATTGTGGGTGTATAAGTAAGGCTGTAAAGCAGCATTGTTGACTTCGGTTTCGATGGCGTTGGCAGTGGTGTAACATTCAAAAATGATGGTGACAATTTCCTTGGGATTGTCTGCCAAAAAGTTTTCGATGTCCATCAAATATTGAACTAGGGGAGCCGTTCCAAATCCATTGACACTGTGGTAGACGACCGTCTCACCATTTAACTCATAGACATCCAACATCAATGCTCGGACACCCGATGCCAATTGGGTGGCAATATTGGTGTTTTGGTTGGGGAGCATAAAATTATCCTCAATAGAATTGAAGGCATTGTGGGTAGTCAGGTAGGCAACTTCATTGTATTTTTTGTCGCAAACATTGTCATCGCCATTGCATTGGGCAAAAGTGTCTGTATTGATGAAAATACTTAGAAGAATGCCAAAGAGCAGTTGAGGGTATGTTTTGGATAGGGTCATACCCACAAATATAATGTAATGAATTTAATAAAAAGAAAGAGGACATTTTTGTATTGTACATTGCCTACAAAAATGTCCTCTTTAAGATTG
>JAHDIA010000227.1 GCA_020631035.1 Chitinophagales bacterium
AGTTTGCCGCATCAAAACTATCAGTCGTTAATGCACAACCATCGTCTACATTTGGTGGAGCATTTACAATTGTACAGTTTGCCGCATCAAAACTATCAGTCGTTAATGCACAACCGTCATCAGGGTTAGGTGGTGTATTCACACATACACAATTGGCTGCATCATAAGTATCTGTTGTCAAGGCACAGCCATCGTCACAAGACGGTGGTGTAATAGCTGTACCTGCACAAGGTACACAAACCACACTATTGTCAGATAACAATACCGTTACCATATCATTATCTGTATTACAATCCATATCATCACAAGGAAGCATCGTTGTACAAGCTGGATCATTACAATCTGTACAAGCATTGGTACAAGTATAATTAGCTGTTCCTGTCAATACACATGGATTTCCAGTACTAGTTTGGAAGCCATCACAGAATGTAATGCTTCCTGAATTAACTGTTACATTGTTTATAGCCGCTCCACCATTGTTTACATAACAGTTGTAATTGGCAACATATAAAATCCATGTATTGCTATTGATTCCACAATTAATCCAAGAGCCATTGGTTCCATCATCTCCATCAAAAGTGCCATCAAACTCTCCATTGGCTGTTCCAGGTGTATAACATACTGTAACTGGTCCTGAATTGGAACCACCTTGAAACAAATCACCAATCCAGACATCTTCCCATTCATAACCTCCACAATCTGGAATATCTATTGAGACAATCACTGCTCCAGGTTCATTAACTGTTACATCTAAACACAACTCTTTTATACTACCGATACCTGTTGCATTCACAGTAGTCGCATTTTGGGCAGTTGGAATTGTTATAGGAATTTCATAGACAGATGGATTCGTACCATTCACACAATCTGGATCAGAATCTTGTGCATTATAGGTACCTGTTTGTACATTACCTACTAAAAGTATTTCTGCTCCTTGACTTGTACAACAGGCAGCAGGATAAGACAAAGTCACATCATAGTCAACACTTCCTGAACCAGTCGTTACAGGGAAACTTGGACCTCCATTTTGTGTAACAGTTACATAAGCCTCACAACCTGGCGTAACTACCCAAGTTGGACCATTACAAGCACCATCAGTAAAAGTTACCAAATCGGTTGTTACAAACTGAGAAGCATCTGGATAAATTGTCAAGCTATGGGTTCCACCATTGATGTTTACTGTATTATCTGTAGCACAACCCACATTCAAATACAATACCTCTACAACAGGTACACAACTTGGTGGATTAACGATCGTGTAAGTAGTTCCAGTAATGGCTGTTCCTCCAGCACCTAAATATCCTCCTGTACTCCAAGTATAAGTTGCTCCAGAAGGGTCATCCAAAGTCAAACCCGTATAAGTAGTAGGCAAGGTATACGATGTCGTATTATTTGCACATACCTCGTCTGTCTCACTGTATAAAGAACTTGCTGTAGCAGGACAAGTTGTTGCGACCCCACAAGGTCCCTTTACACAAGACTGATAATTAATCACACATGATACACTATTGGTTGCCCACTGGTTCTGAGGGGCAGCCGTTGCAATCATAATGTCCACCTGATCTTGGGTAAACATAAACATATAGTCATCATCCACATAATCCATAAAGTTACCAGAATAATCGTTTCCAGCAGAAGAAGTACATGTATTTGTATTGACAGTCACACTACCGTAATTAGGTTGATTCTGCGAAGGTGTATCCGCTACATTATCGCTGAATGTGTGCTCCAATCCAAACCAGTGACCAACTTCGTGAGTTAATGTTGCACCACCATCAAAAGGCGCACCAGTTCCCACACCTTCACATCCTGCAAAAGTCTGAGAACTAAAAGCAGAAGTAGTAACAGAAGCACCCTGCGTAGTATTGGTATTCCCAGCACCACCCAAGAAATTCACAAATCCCAAAATACCTCCATTTAAGTTACCAACATAAATATTCAGATATCCTTGCCATACATTGGATGCATTTTGGTTGGATGCATTGTAATCTCCAGACGTAATAGCATATCCACCAACATTGTCTTCCCCATTTGGTAGATTTTGATCAGCCAAACAAAACTGAATACAAGCTCCATCTTCAGGCATTGCATCCGCCCCAGCCGTTCCACCAAAATTGTCACAACCTGCATCAATCCAAGAACAAAAATCTCCTACATTTGAATTACAAGAAGCAAAGTCCAAATTCATCTGCTCAATTTGGGTCAAAGCAGCATTAATCATACATTGATTGGAAATCGTACCAGATTGATAATGGACAACTACTGGTACAATGAGCGGATTCGCACAAGGAGCCATTGACTTTTGGAGTTCACTGACCTTGTCCTGCACCAAATTTTGTTGTTTCTCATACTGGCTTCTAAATTCAGGATCTGCCATCATCAACTCCATGTTCGCTTGTGTACCACAAGAACGATGTGATTCTGTCACAGATTTGTTGTGCCAGTCCGTTTCCAGTGTTGTAACACCAACACTTTGTTGAGCTTGTAGGGCAATACTCCCTGCCAAACAAAAACCCAGTAATAGTAAAAAGAGGTAGTGTATTTTCTTCATACTTTTTGGTTAAAAGTTATTTTAGAATTATGTTAGATAATTTCAATACCATATTCGCCAAACAAAGTAAAGCTAAAATTAAACTTATTTGAATATCTCTTGTATTATCAGCCTTATTGTCTTTAGTATAACCTGCTTTTTAGCAAATTAGAAAAATAGTGTACAAATTGGCTTTTGATTAGGACCAATTCGTTTGGGTACTTTGTCGGCTTTTGCTGCCGAAATGTCGGACCACCGCTATCCGTTTCTAGTCCCGATTTGCTACGCATCGGGAGCTATCCACTACTATCGGGGGTAAGGGGCGTTCTTCGCTCCTTCATTTCCCCTCCGCTTTGGGCTGGGCTGGCATTCTGGAATCTCATTTATTTGATGTTTTATTCCTATGTGTTTAGTGTTCGGGCGAAAAATTTGGCGCCCCTACGAAATATGGGATAAAAAATGCGCCGCCCCCTTTCGGAAACGACGCATTTTATTTTGTCAATTGGGCATTTTTTGCGCCCGTTTTGTTAATTGGATGGGTTTGCACCCGTTTTGTGTTCATACCTTGCGTGCAAGGTCTCTACGAATTTTGAATTTGCTTCGGCGGTCCTTCAATTATCGTGCAACGGTCAATCGTTCGATTGCCATTATTTTGCCATCGCCTATCAATTGATACATATACACCCCATTTGGCAAATTACTTACATCATACTTCATCTGATATTTACCTGCATTCAAGGCTTTGTCTTGACGCAATTCGCTCAACAACTTACCTTCCAAATTGTATATCTGAATGCTTACATCCTCTTTGCGGCTATCCAACTCAATATTAAACACAACTTCACTTGTCGCTGGATTGGGTACAGCATGTACTGATGTGTTCACATCCAATTCGCCTATACCTGTATTCACACTCTTCAACTCTCCAATACTCAAGGCATCTTTTTCGTAATAAGCGGGACCTTCCGTAAATGTTACATCCAATACTCTTTCCTCTTGGGCTAATTTGTCCCAAACCTTCAATACCAATGATTCTCCTGCTGCCATTCCATCAATGCCTTCTTCAGTCATATCATCTCCATAAATCATAACACCTATGTGTCCGCCTTGGTAGACTGAAGAACCAACCAACAATCCTTCAGGGTTGAACACACCTACTTCATCCCCATAATTGACAATGCCTGCCTCGGGTTCCATTACCACAACAATTGCATTATTGGGATGTGGCATTCCATTTCGTACAAAATGACTTGGACTGACCTCCTCTACTACATCCTCTGGTGCTGGGCGGAAGGCGTGAGCTGGATCATACTGCAAAGTATTGACATTCGACATCTTGATTTGATAGCCTCTTGTTTCGCTCATCACCAAATTACCTGTTGTGATAGCTGGTATATAAAAAGCTCCCAAATCCTTGATTTGTATGACGTCATTGGCAATCAAATTCAACACATCAACTGGCATCGCATTGCCTTGCAACCAATAAGCAATGATGTTCCAACCAGCATCCAAAGGAACTTGATCTGCATTGACATCTACTTCTTCTGATCCTTCCATTACCAAAGTAGCCGCATTTACAGACTTCACCTGATAACCTTCTTCAATTTTCCAACCTCTATGCCCTCCAGATTCAAAGGTATTCACATTCAATTGTGGTATATAAAAATCAACCAAATTCTTCACCTGAATCGTATTGCTCGCAATGTCTTCAAAGATGACCTCCATACTATCATTGACAGGAATACAGTAAGAGGAAATCATATCCCAACCCTGTGCCAAAGGTATCGCCAATTGACAACCAGCGGCCACTTCAAGTACTGGAATAAATCCGCCTACACCAATATAACTGGTATTGTTCGCCAATACATTGGTATTGAACTCATCTGTTGATGTACCATTGACAAAATTAAAACCTGAAGGCAAAGCTATATAAATATTATATGTTCCTGGTTCCAAACCTCCTTGAGTAAAATTACCTGCTGCATCTGTAAACATTCCATAATTGATATCATCAGCAGTACCCATAATTCCGTCGGGACCCGCTCCAACAATTACCACTGTTGCACCTACCAATGGTGGCTCTCCTGCATCCTGTATTCCATTCCCATTCGCATCTACGTAAATGGTAGAGCTAATGGCTCCTGGCGCACAAGAAGTATATTCACAATTACCATCATCACAAGTGGCAGATGAGTCATAATTACAAGCAGTAGGATCTATACATCCATAACTACAATTATCTACATTGAGACACTGACAATTGACCACATCAAAACTATCGCTTGTATTGGGATTGCCATCATCACAAGAAGGTGGCGTATTCACAATTTGACAAGTAGAAGCGTCAAAACTATCAGTCGTCAAAGCACAACCATCATCAACATTCGGTGGAGTATTTACGACCACACAGTTCACCGCATCAAAACTATCTGCTGTCAAGGCACAAGCATCGTCCACTAGAGGTGGTTCATTAATGATTTCACAAGTGGCAGGCTCAAAGAAATCCAAAGTCAAGGGGCAACCATCATCGGGATTGGGAGCCATATTGATACATTGACAATTGATTGCATCATAAGAATCAATGGTCAATGGACAAGCATCGTCACAAGTCGGATAAGTACAATTTCCATCATCTGTATTGGCTGATGCATCATAATTGGTCGCACAAGGATCGGTACAACCAAATACAGGAATAGTGGTATTCACACATTGACAATCGACTGCATTAAAACTATCAGTTGTTGTTGGATCACCATCATCACAACTTGGCGGTGTATTTACAATTACACAATTTGCTGCATCAAAACTATCGCTTGTTAAAGCACAAGCATCATCCACATTTGGAGGTGTATTTATGATCTGACAATTGATTGCATCAAAACTATCTGTCGTCAAGAAACAGCCATCATCGGGATTTGGGGGGGTATTCACTATCAAACAATTTGCTGCATCAAAACTATCGCTTGTCAAGGCACAGCCATCATCTACATTTGGTGGAGTGTTCACTATCAAACAATTTGCTGCATCAAAACTATCGCTTGTCAAGGCACAGCCATCGTCTGGATTGGGAGGGATATTTAATATTTGACATGCAACAAAGTTAAAGGAGTCATTGGTCAAATCACAACCATCATCCACACTTGGAGGCGTATTTTCACATGTACAAGTAGCAAAATTAAAACTATCTGTTGTCAGTGGACAAGCATCCGCACAGTTAGGTGGCGTATTCACAACCTGACAATTCACTGCATCAAACGAATCTACTGTCAAGGCACAAGCATCATCCACACTTGGAGGGGTATTCACTATCTGACAATTTACTGCATCAAAAGCATCTGTTGTTAATGCACAACCATCATCGGGATTCGGAGCCGTATTCACACATTGACAGTTGGCGGCGTCAAATGAATCTACTGTCAATGCACAGCCATCATCACAGGAGGGAGGCGTATTGACAATTTGACAATTGACTGCATCAAAGCTATCACTTGTCAAGGCACAGCCATCATCTGGATTGGGTGGAGCATTGATAATGCTACAAGAGCTTGGATCATAACTATCCGTTGTTAATGCACAACCATCATCGGGATTTGGAGCTGTATTCACACATTGACAATTGGCGGCGTCAAATGAATCTACTGTCAATGCACAACCATCATCACAAGAGGGAGGCGTATTAACAATTTGACAATTAACCGCATCAAAGCTATCTGTTGTTAAGGCACAGCCATCATTTACATTGGGAGGATTGTTAAAAATGGCACAAGCAGTAAGGTCAAAAACATCTGTTGTCAAGTCACAGCCATCATCGGGATTCGGAGTCGTATTCACACATTGACAATTAACATTGTCATATGAATCTATTGTTAAGGCACAACCGTCGTCACAAGAAGGATAGATACAAGATCCATCGTCTACTACTGCACTAGGATCATAATTGCTTGCACATACATTGGTACAGCCTGAATTGCTAGGACAAGTATCCTCAAAAGTAACTTCTATACAAAAAGTTCCTGTTTCCAGACCATTAAAATAATATTCATCTACAATTAAGTAGTAGGTTGTTCCAGCTGTCAAGTTAAAACTATCACCTGCTGGATAATTGGTTCCAGCTGCACTTGGTCCATCCTCATTACAATCAAAAAAGCTCAAACTATTACAGCTTCCATCATTGCTTTCATAAATCAAAATCTGTGTATCTTCTGATGCTCCCAAGACACCTCCACAGCCATTGGTACTACTTTGTGCAATGGCTTCAATCAAATAATTTCCTGAAATCGAAGGCGTAAAACTATACTGTATTGTGTAATTCTTCAGTATCTGAATTGTTTTCATCTTCACACATACAACACACACCACTAGAGGAGTTCAAAGAGTTCAAATATCCAGTTAATGCCAAATCACTGGGTTCAGAAGTAGCATTGGTATTGTCATATGTTCCCAAGACAGTTGTCGTGGCTGGGCAGGCGAAAGCAGCAGATATATCAATGGCTCCAAAACACTCATTGTTGCTAGGTGGACAAGTTGGGGAACCATCAGGTAAAATATTGACCGTAATGGTACTTGGTCCCGCAGAATCAGAACCATTCATATTACTAACAGTCAAACTAATGGTAATGGTACCTGCTTGATCAGGTACAATAGAAGGATTTTGATCTGTAGAGTTTATAGGATTATTTAAAGCGGAACCCGAAAAGCTCCAAGACCAAGAACTTGGGCTATTGAGAGATTCATCAGTAAAACTAATAGATTGTCCCGCACAAACACTTATGGTACCAGAGTTAGGAGAAAAACCAGCCGTTGGGGGTCCAGGTGCTTGACACTTTACTAAGTTTAAATCATTGTTGAAGTTGTTTCGCCCTCCAGCTGTTAAGCTGGTCAAGGCAAGAAACATATTGCTTGCTTGCTCATTGGTGAAATATTCTGTACATCCACCATAATCCATCACATTAAAAATATTGTCTACACTTCCACAACTAGAAGGTACTTGCCCATCAGTTGTGGCATTACAAGTTGTTCCCCCTACATTGATACTAGAAGCAGCTTGATCATAAGTATCAGGTATAGGGAAACCTGTATTGCTCATCCAGTAATCTTCGGCTCCACATCCACCTCCACTTGAGTTTTCCCAAACGTGATTGAGTCCCAACCAGTGCCCACATTCGTGTGCAATGGTGGTTCCTGCTGTAGCAAAATCATATCCAATATAAATGCTATTGAAAGAAGCACTACCATTATTAGGCAAATAGGTATATCCTGCTGTGGTAAACCCACCTGATGGTGGCAATAAATCTGGTACAACATACATATTCAAATACTCGTCTACTGGCCAAGCTGGGGCGATGCCCTGCAAAATATTTTGTTGGTTTTGTCCTGGCTGTGCATTGGCAATATTGGTAATGGTAGTTGCATTTACAGCATTCCGATTGATGGCAAATTGCCCTTCATCTATTCTACCATCTCCATTGGCATCTTTGACACCATCACGATCAATGTCGTTGCCATGTAGGTTAGAATTTGTGGGGTGATCATATTGTGCCAAACACCATTCAATACAAGTACCATCTGCCGCTGTTCCTTGGAATGCAGGAGGTAAGTTGTCATCTACTGTATTTTGTTGGGTAAAATAGGCGTTGAGTCCCGCCATAATGGTATTGGTAATGTAATTGTCACTGTCATAACCATTGTTCAAATCATTGGCATCATAGATGTAATGAACGACCACTGGTACGGTGATGACTCGGTTACAATCTCCATTTTTATAAAGTGTATTTTCATCAGCAGACTTTGCCAATTCTTGTAGTTCTTGATCTACTTGAACTCTCTCTTCGGGGTGTAGTTCGTAGTAGTCTTTCATCAAATCGTTCGCCTTGCAATAATGCTCGTGATCTGAAGTTGGGGTATTTTTTAGGTTTTGCGCCTGTACATTCATTGCGAAAGTACATAGAAAGGCACATAGCCAAACAAACAAGTATTTTTGTTTCATCATAATGCTACTTACTGTTATATGATTAATTTATATCTTTTATTTAATTTATTCTTCAAAGACGAAGGAGCAAACATGCCCAATACGCCCGATAGAAGCGGATACCCCTGTAGGGGCAATGCCTTGTGCTTGCCCTGAAAGGAGTAGTAGCGGATAGCGGGGACACACCCTCATCCGAAGATATGAGCGTTCCGTCCTATTCCTTTTATCAATGAGCTTTCATAATTGTATACACAATTGGTTTATTAGG
>JAHDIA010000228.1:0-8320 GCA_020631035.1 Chitinophagales bacterium
AACAAAAATTCATTAGCCAAAACATCAATTTATTTAAATTACAGAGTATTTAATGTTTTATTCTTTTGATTGTGCTTAGGTTGTTTGAGGTGTATTCGACTAGTAAAACCCCTTTGGGAAAGTCGGATACGTTGATGCTTATGGATTGACTTAACACCTTATTGGTGTATAGTAGTTTTCCAAGTGCGTTGTAAATATTGATGGCGGCATTGTCTAAAGGCAACTCTCCTAAATTTAAATTTAATTCGTCTTGTACAGGATTTGGATATGCTATTAATTCTCTTTTTAAATCAACTTCATTTATTGCTGTGGTGGTTAGACAACTATTGTCTCTGATGATTAGGTTGTATAGTTGACTGTCACCGCTGTTGTTTCCATTTTCCCTTACTCTTAGGTAGTATTGTTCGGTTGCAGGTAGAATGTATGAGAAACTCAATGCCTGACCATAACTACTGTACCTATCTTTGAGTTCATTTTGGATTTGATTGTACAATCTTATTTCGGGAGATATACCAGGAGCGACATTCGTTAGCTCTATTGTAATTTCTTGATTGGCTATTCCGTTGAAAACAAAATAATCTACATCTCCTCTGTCATATATAGCAGCGGCAATGTTTTCGCAGGTAGCGATGGGGGTTGCTTCTAAAAAGCTGTTGTTGCATTCGTAGACATCTTGTGTATCAAAATTGATGGTTAGGTTGTATAAATCGACTGAAACATCGTTATTGTATACTGAAGATATTTTAAAAAAGTAAATTCCTGGATCACAAACTTGTGTTATTAACTCTACAGGCACCCCTTCTTGCTCCGTATTGTATTCAATTTGTTCTTGTCCTTCGTTGTATATGTCTATTCTCATCCTGATGTTGCTAGGTACATCGTTGACATTGGCGACCAATACGCCTGCTCTATCTACTTCTACTTTAAAAAAGTCTTCGTCTCCTTCTCCTGCTATTTGCCCTTGAACTGTTTCACCTATGGCAATGCTGTTTGCTTCGGCAAATGTATTGTTGCATTCGTAGACATCTTGTGTATCGAAGGTTATGGTTAAATTGTATGGTTCGGGGCTGGTATCGTTTCCCCAACTGTCTTTGATTTGAATGTAGTAGGTGCCTGGTTCACAGACTCTTTGGTAGATTCTTGCAGGGTCTCCACTGGCTGCACTTTCGTCATCGAGTAGATTTTGTGTTGTATCAAAAAAGTTCATTTCTACCCAACCAAATTCGGGTGCGATGTTGTTGAGGTCAAGGATGAAGAGGCCTCTTGAAGGAACGTTGATGGCGTAATAGTCTGCATCTCCAGCGGGATTGATGTGTCCTTGTACCGTTACTGTTGAGTTGTTTAGGGTCAAGTTGGTTGCTTGACTGAATAGGTCATTGGGTTCGCTTTCTGTTTGTGCTTGTAAGATTAAAGAGAGCGTTATGAGTGCCCAAATGTTTATGATTGTTTGTAAAGTTTTGCTTGTCATCTTGTTTGTTTTTGGGGTTGAAAATTATTGAAGTTTGTTTTATTAAATCCGACTGAACTTTTTAAACCTAGCCCTGATAGTAGCGGTTAGCTCCCATAGTTTGGTTTAGCCCTAATAGGTTTTGGAAACCTATTAGGGCTCCAAACTATGGGACTAAAAGCGGATAGCAGGCAAATCAGTTGCGACGGAGGTTCAAAACACTTGCTCCAATAAAAAATTAAAAAGCGATCTATTTATCGGATAGCATTTTTAGTGCTATGTTCATTTTTTGTTTTTCTAGGTCTTTGAGATCTTTTAAGAATTGCTCATCTGATTCAGAAAATCTGGGTGGACCTTTGTAGAAAAAAGTTTCTTTTTGTGTATCGTTGCTTATTTTTAAAAATTCTTTTTCTTTAAATTCTTCAATCCAAAACTCTTCGCTTCTTTTTCCATAGTAATCAATTTTTAGCTCCTTTGATTTGACTTCATACTTCCCGTAGAATATTGAACCCTTCTGGTACAAACTCATCTTAAAATAAAAATCTTTAGAAAGTATGAGTGCTTTGTATTCGTTGCTCCAAGCCCCAGTAATATTTAGTTTTTCTTCTTTGATGGCAAAAAGGAGCAGGCTGTATTGAGGGTTACTTTTTTTTGTTTTTTGCATAACTTGAAGTTTTTTTATTTTGAACATCGGACGCCCAAGGGCGTCCGATGTTTGTTGTCTACCCAAAATTTGCTAGTCAATAAGCACCAACTTTTTATTCATATTGATTTGAATGTTGTCGCTGATGGTAACGGTGTAGATGCCTCTTGTCAATTCAGAAGTATTGATGTGTAGGATGTTTCCTTGTTGCACTTCTGTTGCTTTGGCACGGTACATTAATTGTCCTGTTGCATTGGTAATCTCGACCATTGTTTGTTGTGGCAAAGTGTGTTCTACACTGATTTTCACATAATCATTTGCAGGGTTTGGATATAGATCAAATGTTGTATTGCGTTCGCTGATTAAATCTGTTTCTATTGATGTGCTGGTATCGGCTGTATCGGCTGTAAAAATGATGTTTGCCATACTTTGTCCACTCGAAACAGGTGCTAAGTAATTAAAATCATCGGTTCCAAAATCGCTGGTCATACCGTGGGTAACACTTACTCCACCGCTCAATTCGATGACTGTGCTTACTTCTAGTTGATCTCCAATGTTGCCAAATGGCAAGTGGTCGTCTATGACAATTTGCATAGTTGCAATTACTCCATTGTCGCAGATTACATTTTGGTAATCGGTTCTTGTCATACCAAACTCCACACTGTTCTGTTGTTTGTTGACTACTGCGTGACCGTAGAAACCTGTTTGTTGTCCCATACAGCTATTGGAGAAATCTACTTTTACATCTACCAATGGCTTGAGTCCTTGAATGATGGGGTCAGAGAACAAGAAGTTGACTGCTCCTGCAAAACCGTAAGCAGGTAGGCTGGCATCGCTTCCATCTTCTACATCTTTTAGTCTCAATTCGACGGTTCTGACGGACATCAAGGTGCCATTTATGATGGTGTCTCTATCGTCTGTCATTTGTGGGATAAGGCTAAAGATGGATGGTCCATTGACTCCAAATATGCCCATTGCATCTTGATGTGTAAAGCTGTAATTTTCTGCTATTGCCATTGGATCTGCTAAGTTTACTACTCCGTCACCGTTGGTATCGGCATGTTTGTAATTGATGCCATTTTGCTGGCTGTCTGCCCAAGGTGTTGCGACTTGAGCTTCCCAATTGATTGAGGCATCAGGTCTTTCTGGTCCAGAGCTACCATAAGCCAAACCATAGAAAAGAATGTCGTTTCTGTTTACGATTCCGTCAAAGTTGACATCTCCTGGCCAAACGGGTTCTGATTCTGGCTCACATACCTCATCACTGATAACGATTTCAAATTCTTTGGTTGCTGTTCCTCCACATTGGTCGATCATTGACAAAACGTAGGTACCAGAAATGGATTCTTCGGTAATTGTTAATGTGCTGTTTGTTCCTAGCAAATCTCCGTTTAAGTCCCAGAAGTAGAATGCCATTTGGTCGGTGCCTGCTTCCAATACGACTGTTTGTCCTGTACAGATTGCCAAGTCTTCGCTTCCTGCAAATTGGCTAGCTGCTGGCAATACTTGTACTATTTTGGAGATGCTTGCGTCACAGCCTGCGTCGTTGTAAGCGTAGAGTGTAATGGTGTGTGTGCCTTCGGTTTCAAATGCGTATGTAAGGTTTTCTTCTGATGATGCGAATACTTCGTCTACCAACCATTCGAAGCTTGTGGCTCCTTGGGTAATGTTGTTGATGGTAAATTCTTTGCCTACGCAGAGGTTGTCACTACTTGGTGGTATAAAATCTACTTCGATGTCACCAGTATTGTCGGTGCTTTCTTCGCCCAAGATGAGTTGGTTGATGCCGCCCCAACCAGAGGTCCAGATATTGCCTTCTGCATCTTCTATCATTACATTTGTGTAGTTGTAGCCATCAATTGCTGTATAGTATTTGTCTATTGTTTGTGTTTCGAAGTTGTAACGTGCGACTTCTTGCTTAAAAGCAACCCACAAGTCAGCTGTACTAGCAATCAAGAGATCACTTACAGGTTCGCTTTGTGGATCTTCAAATAAAGCCTCAAAAGCTGCTGAATGGTCAATCAAGCTTTCCCCATCGTACTCGTACATTTCTACATCCCATTTATTGATTAGGACATTTCCATTTTGCATGATTGCCAAGTTGTGTACATATGGAAATTCTTCTGGATAAAGAAATTCTAGTCCATTTGCCTCTGTGTATTTTGCCAATCCGTATTCGCCTGCTGCAATCCATAGTGTTCCATCCAAATCAAATTCCATATTGCGTAGGTCTTGTAATTCGTCAGGTGTAATGATTTCTTCTAGGGTTCCGTTGTCGTATCTCCATACACCACCAAAAGCGTGTGGGTTGCCATCAATTTCTTTGATTCCTACGATGTACAAACGTCCTTGGCTGTCTACTGCTCCAGCTTTATCGTATACATTGACTAATTTAATTTCTTCTAGTGGTGGTAATTCCATCAAGTCTGTCAAAGTGGTTCCATCGTAAAATCTTAGGTGCTGTTCTCCGTCATTTTCAGATAAAATGTAGAGATTGTTGTCGGCATCATTGACGAGGGTTACCTGCCCCATATTCAAGTCTTGGTAAGGTGCCCAATTTTCGTAAGTTGTACCATCGAAAGTAGCTACATTTGTACTCCAAATAAAGTCCAAATAAATTTGCTCATTGGGTCCATTGATGATGCTACAAGGATAGGAGGACAAAATAGGGTCATTGGTATTCCAATTTGTCCAGTTGTCTTGATTATTTATATCTTCTGCATTTGCATTTAAAATATCTGAATAAGCATAAATTCCAGCTCCACCAATTCCTAAATACATATCATTGTTTTCATTTACAGATATTCCACCAATGGCTCCAGTCCAAAATGGCACATTTAGTTCAGTCAACTCATTGCCATCGTAGCCATAAATTGCATTGTTGCCTTTGAAGTAGGTTGTATTGCCATTTAATTCAAATAGTGAAGCATCTAAAGAATCAGGATATTCTGTGAATTGTGAGAATTGGTTTCCGTTGAAGACTTGCGTGTGAATGCCTTCATTTTGTGTACCTATCCATATACTACCATCTACCAATTCGATGATGTCATTGATTCTACCTTCGATGTTGTTTTCTACTTGCTCGTAGCCATTTTCTGCTGTGTACGTGATGATTTCTCCTTGGGTTGTTGCAATCCAAACTCTTCCTACTTTATCGGCATAGATTGTCATAAATTCATTTGTTGTGATGCCTAGTTCTTCTAAGTTGTCTTTTTCAAAATCTGTTCCATTAAATCTGTATACATATCTATGTTGTTCAATACACCAGATTGTTCCATCTGAAGCGATTGTTACATCCATTATTTGATCATTATCAAAGTATTCAATGGTATTGCTTACATCATTGTACTTGTGTAATTTTCTACCTGTAACAAACCATACATTCCCTGCTTCATCTACTACCATATTGTCACCGTAAATATTGAGTGTGTTTGCCAATCCATCTTTGGTTGTAAATTTTTCGTAGGTTCCATCAAAGTTCCACTTGACTACTCCCCCCCAACTACTTGTCAGGATGTAGTCTTTGTTTTGAATCATTGCTGTAATACGGTGTGGGGTTGAAGAGAATGCAATGCTGTCTTCTTCTTGAACTGTTTCACCACTACAAGGATCTACTGCTGGGTCTTCTATGGTTTCAAATGTCAGACACTCTTGGCTTGCACCACATTCGTTGATTGTTTCCAAACATACCTCTTGTGGCCCAAAAGTATCAAAAGTATAGACTGGGCTTTGCTCATTGCTTTGGTTACTTCCATTGAATGTCCAAATATAGCTTGTAGCATTGCCATCTGTAGGGAAAAAGCTAACGGTCAATTCATTGTTGACATGTGTAAAGTCAGCAGAAGGCACTGTTATTGCTTCAAAACTCATTGCAGTAGTTGACATACAGTCTCCATCGTTTATCGTCAAAACAACTTCGTTTGTGCCTACACTATCAAACAGTAATACTGGATCTTTCTCATCAGCCGCCAATAAACCATTGATGGTCCATTCGTAGGTAGCATTTTCTGTTACTTCACAAGTAGTTAAAAACTGATAGGCTGTTGCTTGACAATAAGGTGCTGCTGCTACGATCTCAAAGCTGGCTTCTAGTGTACATCCTGGTTCGACTACTGCTGGTTTGATACTAAAAGGTGCATCGCTTACATCTGAAACAAGAGAATTGTTTGATACTTCTGCTATTTTGACGAGGGCGATGTCTGTATTTTCATCTTCGTCTATGATCCAAGAGAAACTTCCACTATTGGGTACATTGGCAAAAAGGCTCTTATATGTCACACCACCGTCGCCAGAATAGTCAATTCTTACTTGTTCGATTGTTCCTTCGCTTGTCCATTGTACTTCTACTGTTTCCCCTGGGAAAAATTGCTCATTTCCATTTGGGAATACGACTGTCAGACTTTTATCGTCTTGTGGCATTGCATTGCAAGCACCCAATCCTACTGCACACCAAGCCATTTCACATGCTCCTGCTTCGGCAGAACCAGCTCCAAACAATTCTTTGGCGGCTTCGATAGATAATTCTCTGGCATCAACATAAGTAGCAGATGGGAACAAATATTCTGTTAAAGTTTTGTAGGCAATTTGTGCTGCTTTGTCTATGCCAATTCCTGTGATTCCATACTCATCACCAAAGTCGTTCATTACCTGTCCACCTTCGCTTAATAAGTAGAACCAATAGTTTTGCACACCACTATTGATGTGTACCCCTCCATTGTCTTCAGATCCTGTGTACCAGAAGTTTCCTAAATAAGTATCAGGTTGTTTGACAAGTACTTGGTCCGAAGATGGATTTGCCATATCTCTCAAACCACTGAATCCATTGATGCTGTTCTCAGCCATTTGCCAATTCCAGTTAGAGATGGTTTTGGATTCGACATAGGTTCCAAAAATATCGCTGAAAGATTCGTTGAGGGCCCCTGACTCAAACTGGTAAATAAGTTTTGATGTATATTGAGTTACCCCGTGTGTAAATTCGTGTGCAATGATGTCTAAATCAACCAATGCATCGAATAGTTCGCCATCGCCATCGCCACAAATGATTTGGTTTTGGTACCATACTGCATTGTTCCAATCTACTCCAAAGTGTACATAGGTTCTTACTTTACCATCTGTACCATCGTAACTTTTTCTTGAAAATTCACCTTTGTATACTTCGTATGTTTTTTCGGCAGCCCAATGTGCAGAAACTGCTGTGGGGTCGCCTTCCCAGTAATTGTCGGCATCTGTAATGGGTAGTGCCACTAAATCGCCTGAGTTGTCGCTACTTCTTGTGACAACGCCTCCACCGACACAATTTTCTAGATAATACAAATTGTTGTCTTCATTGAAGCTGGTATTGAATTCTTGCTCACCGTTGTACAAGGTCATTCCTTGAGTATCTAGATTGCCTGCGGGTCCTTGACATTGGTGGTGTGCTAATTCCATACTGCCCAATACTTCGCCAGTGTTGGCATCTATGTAAACTGCTTTGGCTTGTAGGGGGCTAATGGCATAAATAGGCAATTTGTAAGCCAATTGATATTGATCTGGATTGCTGCCATATTGCGAGTCATACCAACAAAGTTCGGCTGTAGGGCATTCGCCTTTGAGTGCTTCGTTATTGGTTTCCCAAGCGTATTCTTGTGCGCCTATAAAATTTAAGGCTGTTTGTAAGGCTACTGCCTCATCTATATTTACTTGGGTGTTTTCTTTGTTCATCCCTTTTAATAAGTTGCCGTTGGCTTTTTGAATTTTCCCATTGTTTTCGTGGGCAATCAATTGTACTCCTTCGACCTTGATGCCTTGGTGGTATTGGTCGAGGCGGTGGTGTGTCCAGCCTGTATTGGAGCTCAGTTGACTGTTGGTGGTTTTTAGTTCATCTTTTTCGCCTAATGAAAGTTGGGCTTTGTATTGTTGGGTTAAGTTTTGTAGTTTGATGTTTTTCTCAGGAAGGAAATACATTAATTTGTGTGTGCTTTCTTTGGTGGCAATTTCTGATAAGTTTGCCTGAGTTGTTCCATTTTGTGCGTAAGTATTGGTACTTGTAAAACTAAGTATCAAAAACAAACTGATTAATAGGTAAGTGCTTGATTTCATGATTGTTTAATTAATGGAGTTATTAAATTATTTTTTGTTCTTCTTTTTGTTATTTGAAAATTTTTGTGGAAGAGAGCTGATTCTTAATCAAGCTATCCAGTCGCCTTTGGCTCCCTACTATTTGCTTAAGAATCACTCTCCAAAAATTTTCA
>JAHDIA010000228.1:8330-8730 GCA_020631035.1 Chitinophagales bacterium
GCTGTCCATTGCATCCTTTGATACTCCAAAGTTGAGGCATTTTTCAAGTACAAAAAACTATTTAATTCCATTTTTTCTATACAGCCTAATACATTTAAAACTTCATAAAATATTGATTAACAACAAATTAAATCAATTAAAAAAACACTTATTCTATAAACAAATTTCAAAATGGTCTTGATTTTTCTCTAAAAAATGAGATTTTATTTCTGAAAACATTATTTATTTTTGGGGAAGGGAGAAAGAGACGTTGCGTGCAAGGTCTGTATGGGAAGGGAGGAAGAGACGTTGTGTGCAAGGTCTGTATGGGATGGGAGGAAGAGACGTTACGTGCAAGGTCTGTACGGGAAGGGAGGAAGAGACGTTGTGTGCAAGGTCTGTATGGGATGGGAGGAAGAGA
>JAHDIA010000229.1 GCA_020631035.1 Chitinophagales bacterium
CTCACCTGGATAACCTTCAATGTTAAACTCTGTGGTTACCAAGTCCTTTAAATCATAACAATCCTGAAATTTAATGTGTCGTTCGTCAGGTCGAGGGTGTACCGTTATTCCATCTGCACCAAAACGTTCCAAATCTTGTGAAACTTTTTGTAAATCAGGTAGATTATGCCCTCTTGCATTGCGAATCAGTGCAAGTTTGTTGATGTTTACGCTTAGTTTTGTCATTGCTTATACTTTTTTGTTGTTAAAATCATTTTGGGGCAACGTGTGTCTTTTATGGCTGCGTCTTGGTCTGGTTAACCAACGCATATTTTGTCCCTTGTCTTAAATTGTATCCGCCCGCTCGTCCTACGCTACTAGATGGCGGGCATCTGAAGAAAACTTGGATAGTAGATGCCTCCCATCTCTATCACCAAAGATGCGAGGCATTTTAAAAATGCCAGGCATCTCAATTTGGATTTCTTCTAAAATTTATGACAATACTAGCAAAAATTGCCCCAATTAAAAAAATCATACTCAAGCTTTATTTGTATTTTTGCCAAAATGATGGAAAAAGACAATTTTAAACACAAGGCTGGTTTTGTTAATATCATTGGAAAACCCAATGTGGGCAAGTCTACTTTGCTCAATGAATTGGTGGGGGAAAAGTTGGCGATCATCACCTCGAAGGCGCAAACAACCCGTCACCGAATTTTGGGGATTGTCAATGAGGACGATTACCAGATTGTATTCTCAGATACCCCAGGAATCATTGAACCCAAGTACAAGTTACAGGAGTCGATGATGGGCTTTGTAACGGGCAGCTTTAAAGATGCTGATGTCCTTTTGGTCATAGTTGATGTTAAAGAAAAAAACATACCTGATTATTGGCAGAAAATTGAGAAGATACCTGCTCCTAAAATATTCATTTTGAACAAAATAGACCTCATTCCCAAAACTGAATGGGAGGAGCGTTTGAATCAGTGGAAAGAAAGAGTCGAAGCCGAGAAGTATTTTGCGGTATCGGCCCTACACAAACACCATACAAAAGAATTGTTTGAGACCATTCTGGAATGTCTACCTTATCATCCGCCCTATTATGCCAAGGACGATTTGACCGACAAACCTTGGCGGTTTTTTGTATCCGAAATCATTCGGGAGAAAATCTTTTTGAATTACCATCAAGAGATTCCGTATTCGGTGGAAATTGTGGTTCACGAATACAAAGAAGCAGAAGACATCATCCGTATCAAAGCGAACATCATTGCCAATCGAAAATCACAAAAACCCATTTTGATTGGCAAAAATGGCAGTATGTTGAAAAAGGTTGGAACCGAGGCTCGTAAGGACATAGAAACTTTTGTGGGAAAAAAAGTGTATTTGGAATTGTATGTCAAAATCAAGGAGAATTGGCGAGACAATGATTTTTTGTTGAAAAATTTTGGATACAAACAGTAGGGGCAAACCTATGTGTTTGCCCAAACAGGAAAAACGTAGGGGCAAACCTATGTGTTTGCCCGAACAGGAAACATGTCGGGGCGACGAAGGACAGAACATGCCAAATACGCCCGATAGTAGCGGAAAGCTTGTAGAGACGCATCCCGATGCATCGGGATCTACAACTTGAAGCGGATAGCGGGGACACCACATCGTCCGAAGCCCAAAACATTCCGTTCAAAAAAATTAAAAATAGAAGCGCGATAGCGACACAAGATATTTACTAAAGAAAAGATATGAGTTTTACAGTAGCCATTATTGGCCGCCCCAATGTGGGCAAATCGACCCTTTACAACCGATTGATTGGAGAACGCAACGCCATTGTTGACGATTTGAGTGGGGTAACCCGTGATCGTCAGTATGGTATGTCGGATTGGAATGGGAAACCGTTTAATGTGATTGATACAGGTGGGTTTGTTCCCCGTTCAGATGATGTCTTTGAAAAAGCCATTAGAGAACAAGTACAAATTGCTATAGAAGAAGCCTCGCTGGTGGTATTTATGGTTGATGTCACCTGTGGTATAACCGACCTTGACGATGAGGTTGCAAAAATGTTGAGACGTTCACAGAAACCCGTCATTTTGGGTGTCAACAAAGTCGACAACTCGGAACGTTACTTTTTGGCGAATGAATTTTACAGTTTGGGATTCAAGGAAACCTTTTTTATTTCTTCGATTACAGGAAGTGGAACTGGGGAATTATTGGATTGCCTTGCTGATTATATTCCAGCAGAAAGCGAAGAAAAGGAAAATGAAATCCCAAAAATCACCATTGTGGGGCAACCCAATGTGGGCAAGTCCTCTTTGCTCAATGCTTTGTTAGGAGAAGAGCGCAATATTGTAACCGATATTGCTGGCACCACCAGAGATTCGATTCACACCCATTACAAAAAATACAACAAAGACTTTTTGTTGATTGATACCGCAGGGATTCGCAAAAAAACCAAGATGATGGAGAACCTAGAGTTCTATTCCGTCATTCGCGCCTTTAAAGCGATAGACGAAGCCGATGTGTGTTTGTTGATGATTGATGCCAAAACGGGCTTAGAAGCTCAGGATATGGCAATTTACCGCTTGATTCAGAAAAAGAAGAAAGGGGTGATTTTGTTGGTCAACAAATGGGATTTGATTGAGAAAGAAACCAATACTTTGAGAGATGCGGAAGCAGTTTTGCGAAAAAAGCTGGCTCCTTTTAACGACATCCCCATCATTTTTATCTCGGCATTGGAAAAAACGAGGGTCTTTAAAGCCATTGAATTGGCCATTGAAGTATATCATAGAAGAAGCAACAAAATTTCCACTTCCAAACTCAACCAATGGCTACAAGAGGCTGTGGAGAATTTTTCACATCCGCACATTAGAGGACGTTCCATTAAATTTAAGTACATCACTCAATTGCCCATTCACTACCCTTCCTTTGCCGTATTTACCAATTACCCCAAGCACGTCAAGGAACCTTATAAGAATTATCTAGAAAACCGTTTGAGAGAAACCTATAATTTTTCAGGTGTACCCATCACCTTTTATTTTAGGAAGAAATAAAAGAAAAAGCAAAAAGCCCACCTAAAAATTAGGTGAGCTTTTTTGTTTCATAACAATTTGGTGTTACTGTTAGTTTAGAACTGCCACATCAGCTTTGTGTGCTTCAGTATAGACTCCTGCCAAGAAACGCAATGTTTCATCTTTGACAAAAGACTTGTCATTTAGTTCCTCCTCTTGAAAGGCAACTTCTTCTGTAAGGTCAACAAAATCGGCATAAAAACCGAAAATACCTTTACAGAAATTAAGAAAGTCATTCCATTCATTCACACTAACCAATTTACCAAAGGTTTTTTCCAATTCAGACTTTTGTACACTTACAAAATACCTTTCTGAGCCAACAATAAAATGCAAAGGTTTAGAAGCTTTCTCCATAATTAGATTAATCTTTAAAAAGTGATTTTAGCAATGACACATCCATTGCATAATAATTAGTTTACCCTCTAAAGTTAATGTTTAGAATTATCAAAATAAAGTTTTTTTCATATATATATATGTATTATTTTTTTACTAATACAAGTATTTTTTTATTTGTAAATACTCTATAATTAATACAGTGTTGTGCAGGCATAAAAAAACGCCTTTACAATTGCTTGTAAAGACGTTTTATTTGGAGGTCGGAAGCGGATTCGAACCGCTGTACAAGGTTTTGCAGACCTCTGCCTAACCGCTCGGCCATCCGACCCTATTTTACCGTTGGGACAGCAAAGATAATGCATTTTTTCTTCTATCAAAACTTTTTTTCAATTTCTATAAAACTTCTTTTGACTTGTCCTCCCAAAGGTGGTTGTAATTTGGAAATTCTCAATTTTATAGACTTGATTTTTTTGCTCAAGGCAATCAAACGTTCCATTATCCTATTGCCCACATGCTCAATGAGTTTTGATGGTATCAGCATCTCTTTCTTACAAATACTATACACTTCTGAGTAATCAATGGTTCCCAAAAGTTCATCTTTTTCTGCTGCCTCCACAAAATTGGTTTCGATGTACACATCTACTAGGTAGCGTCCGCCTATGACATTTTCTTCGATAAAATAACCATGAAAAGCATAGAATTCCATTCCTTCTAAGGCAATTAGGGGCATAATTTGTAATTTTGCACTAATTTACAACTACAAGCACAATTAATTGTTGATTTTATAGGACCACTGCTGTCCCAATGCGTATAAAAATTATATAAACATAAAACATAAATAATGAACAACGGAACTTTGACCGACGAAATCAAAAAATCTGCCCGTCAGGATCAGTATACTCATCATGACTACTATGCCATAGATGATTTATTGAGCGACGAACACAAAATCATCCGTGAAGCAGCAAGAGATTGGGTCAAAAAAGAAGTCAGCCCAATAATTGAAGAATATGCTCAAAGAGCAGAGTTTCCGAAACACCTACTCAAAGGTTTGGGGCAAATTGGGGCATTTGGCCCTAGCCTTCCCGAGAAGTATGGTTGTGGCGGATTGGACGAGATTGCTTATGGCATCATTATGCAAGA
Source organism: Chitinophagales bacterium (assembly GCA_020631035.1). Lineage (GTDB taxonomy): Bacteria > Bacteroidota > Bacteroidia > Chitinophagales > UBA2359 > JAHDGP01. Next base: position 4,515 of record JAHDIA010000229.1, read on the forward strand.
ATTGGAAAGAGGGGATTCTGGGATTCGTTCGACTGCTTCGGTACAGGGTTCTTTGGTAATGTACCCTATTTACAAATTTGGTTCAGAAGAACAAAGACAAAAATACCTTCCCAAATTGGCGACAGGTGAAATGATGGGTTGTTTTGGTTTGACCGAACCCAATCATGGTTCCAATCCTGGGGGTATGACCACCCACTTCAAAGACGACGGTGATCACGTTGTTCTTAATGGTGCCAAAATGTGGATTTCCAATGCACCTTTTGCTGACATCGCTGTTGTTTGGGCAAAAAATGAAGCGGGAGCTGTACAAGGGCTAATTGTTGAAAGAGGCATGGAAGGATTTAGTACACCAACGATGCATGGCAAATGGTCACTTCGTGCCTCAGCTACAGGCGAATTGGTGTTTGAGGATGTTCGAGTTCCTAAGACGAACATTTTACCAGGTGTTGTAGGTCTCAAAGGGCCTTTGACTTGTTTGTCTTCTGCTCGTTATGGCATTGCTTGGGGTGCCATTGGTGCGGCATTGGATTGCTATGATTCTGCTTTGCGTTATTCTCAAGAACGCATCCAGTTTGACAAACCCATTGGTGCTTTCCAATTGACCCAAAAGAAATTGGCGGAGATGATTACCGAAATTACCAAAGCTCAATTGTTGGCTTGGCGTTTGGGAACACTCAAAAATGAAAACAAAGCCACTCCAGCGCAAATCTCTATGGCAAAGCGCAACAATGTGGATATGGCATTAAAAATTGCTAGAGAAGCACGTCAAATTCACGGTGGTATGGGCATCTCAGGTGAGTATCCCATTATGCGTCATATGATGAATTTGGAGTCGGTCATTACTTACGAAGGTACACACGAAATCCACCTATTGATTACAGGTATGGATGTGACTGGTTTTAATGCGTTTAAGTAATTATAGATTGAAGATTCTTGAATTTTGAGTTTTGAATTTATGGAGCAACGTGCATCTTTCATGGCTGCATTTACTCTGGTTAACCAGCGCGTGTTTTGGGCTGCGTTTTAGGGTGTATCCTCCCGCTCATCCAACGCTTTTGGTGCGAGGTGCGAGGTGCGAGGTGCGAGGTGCGAGGTGCGAGGTGCGAAAACTAAGCATTTGATACAAAGTAAAAGAAATCCCGCTATTTTGATTTAACAAAATAGCGGGATTTGTATATGTTTTGAAAGTATTGTAGTGGATTACTCCCCTACTACTTCAAATTTCAATTCGTGTTGGAAGCTTGGGTGCAAGTTCAACTCTGCAGTATACGTACCCAAAGATTTGACGTCCTCTACGATGTTGATTTTTCTTCTATCAACTTCTAATCCTGTTCTCTTCTTGATAGCGTCTGCCAATTGGATATTGGTTACACTACCAAAGATTTTGCCACTGGTACCCACTTTGGCTCCAACTTTGATTGGGTCGGCTTCCAACTGTGCGATGGCAGAGCGGAACTGTCCCAACAATTTCTCCGTTTTCATATTGCTTTGACGGGTGCGCTCCTTGAGCACATTGAGGTTTCTTGCATTGGCGATGATGCCCATTCTTTTAGGAATGAGGTAATTGCGGCCATAACCATTTTTTACAGTTACCACATCATCTTTTTTTCCCAAACCTTCTACGTCACGTAATAAAATCAATTCCATTTGTTCAATTATTTTAAAAGGTCAGTAACATAAGGTAATAAGGCAATGTGTCTAGCTCTTTTGATAGCTTGCGCCACTCTTCTTTGGTATTTCAAAGAATTACCCGTATTGCGACGTGGTAAAATCTTACCTTGTTCATTTAAAAATTTCATTAAAAACTGCTCGTCTTTGTAATCAATGTATCTGATTTTGTGTTTTTTGAAACGGCAGTATTTCTTAGTTTCGTTCCCAATCATAGGGGACGTCAAAAATTTAATATCGTTTTTAGATGCCATTTTATCCTATTTTTGAGATTAATTAGATTGTTTACCTTTGCCTCCATCGCCTTTGGCTGCACCTTTATTATTGCCAGCCTCGTCTTTGGGAGTGTCTGCAGCGTCTGCTGGCTTTTTCTTGTTGCGTCCGACCAAACCTTTTCTTTTCTTATCGTTGTACTCAATGGCATATTTATCGAGTCTAACAGTGAGAAAACGCAAGATATTGGTATCACGACGGCATTTGATTTCTAAAGTATCTACCAATTCACCAGTAGCTTTGTACTCTGTAACCATGTAAATACCAGAAGTTTTCTTTTGAATAGGGTAAGCCAATTGTTTGAGACCCCAGAGGTCTTCCTCAATGATGTCTCCACCCTTTTCTTTGATGAAGTCTATATAAGACTTCACTGTTTCCTTTATTTCAGAATCCTTGAGTACAGGAGTGAATATGAAAACAGTTTCATAATTCTGATTTTTTTGATCCATAATGGTCAATCATTTTGAGGGATTTGCTATACCAAATTGGCTTTGTACCAACTTATGAGTATTGGCATAGAAATACCTGTTAAAAAATATTTGCGGCTGCAAAGATAGACATTTTTCTCAAAATCAGTGTTATTGGTATCAATAAAACATAGCTAAAATCAACAACTGATTATAATTTCAGTTAATAAATTGGAATATTGGCATTATTTTTTCAATATTTGTAGTACTATATGCACCTTATTTGTGTAGACAATGTGCTAGCTCCCCAAAAGTTTGTTTGTTTATTAATGGAAACCTACTCATTTTAGTTTACTTTTGGTTATAAGGTTGAATACAATTTATTTAAATTATAGAGTATTGTAGCCTTGCAAAACGGTATTTTATGGAGAACTTCAAAACATTTATGAACATTGCATTTGTGATCCTTTGTTTGGTCATGCTTTGGTATTTGTTTACCTACGACTCAAACTCTCGTACTAGAGTGGAACCTCAAAGAAGGACCACACAAAATTATCCTAGTACCAATCAGGATACTAGGGATGCTAGAGACCGTTATGCCCAAGAAAATTACAAGGATACCGATCGCTATGCCGAATACAATTATGAGCCTCCTGTAAAAGAAGCTCCTGCTCCTAAGAGAACAGGTATTTTTGATCGTTGGAGAAATCCCGCTCCTGAAGTCAACAGCCCCCCTCCACCTCAACAACAACAAACTCAAAATAGAAGGGATTATGCTGGTGAGGAGCAATACTATGAATACAGTAGTGAAGATCCTTACTATGCAGAGGACTACAATAGAAACAATAGAAACACCTATCAAAATACTCCTCCTCCTAGAGACAATTATGTTCCTCAAAGAGAAACCTACAATACAGGTGACAATGCTGATTACACTGCTGCCCCACCTAGTCGCCCTACTAGCTCGATGGTTTATAGAACCAAACGTTTTTCGAGAGATGGTAAACTAGGGACTTATAGAGGCCCCATGCTCGGGGGCGAACCACACGGTTTTGCCATTTTTGAGTACGACAATGGAGATATGTATGTTGGAGAATATAGATATGGACAACGCAATGGTTATGGCAATTCCATTTTTAAGAAAAGAAACAAAATACAGTTGCGTAAATACCAAAACGGTGATAAAATCGTTCAAAAGAATATTCAAGGTGTGAAGTATGGCAATGTAGGTTTTGTTCACGGTGGTGAAAAAGGCACTTACATTGGTCCTGTCCGAAACGGTCAACCGCACGGTTTTGGTTATTTCAAATACAACAATGGCAATATGTACATCGGTTCTTACCAAGCTGGTAAACGCAATGGTACGGGCAATTTGGTGTACAGCGACGGAACAGTTGTTTTTGTTGAATATGAAAATGGTCAAGAAATTAGAAGCAGTGACAATTTGTAAACTGTTTAAGACATAAATGAATAATAACGGCAATTCAAATTTTACTTTAACATAAGACAGCCCAACACATTAATGTGTTGGGCTGTTCTGTTTTATATACACGACGAAGGACTAAATACATTAGCCTACGCCCGATAGTAGTGGATACCCCCATTGGTTGGAAAATTTAATAGATCTTAAATAGTTGTTAGATTTAAACCAACCAATGGGAGTAGCAACGGATAGCGGGGAGACACCCACCGACGAAGCCCTCAACATTCCGTCCCATTCAATTAAATCATTCTTTACATTCACACTCAATTTTTAGGTGTAAATACATATAAAATAATCCTACTTAACAATAAATAAGTTATCCCATTTATTCTGTAATAAATCCTGCTCTT
>JAHDIA010000230.1 GCA_020631035.1 Chitinophagales bacterium
TGGTTACAATCAAATTTGGAACAGATGGCTGGAGAGCCATTATTGCAAAAGAATATACCACCGATAATGTGGCGAGAGTGGCAAAAGCAACCGCCAAATGGCTCAAAAAAACACATAAAAAGATAACCCCGACAGTTGTTATTGGGCACGATTGTCGTTTTGCTGGTCCCATGTTTACAGAGGTGGCTGTCAAGGTCTTGTGTGGCAATGGAGTAAAGGTTTTGATGGCCGACAAGTTTGCGACCACTCCTATGGTTTCTTTGGGTACTGCTCACTATGGCGCACAACAAGGTGTTGTGATTACTGCCAGCCACAACCCACCTTCTTACAATGGTTACAAACTCAAAGCACATTATGGTGGTCCTACTGCTCCAAATGATATTGCAGCTGTTGAAAAATTGATTACCAAAACGGCTGAAATTCCTACAACTTCTTTGGTTGAGTTTGAAGAACAAGGCTTGTTGGAATATGTTGATTTGGAAAAACTGTACTTAGATGAGGTCAAAAAAGGATTCGATTTAAAGAAAATCAACAAAAAAGTCAATGTGGCTTATGATGCAATGTATGGTGCAGGTCAAGGGGTACTGCCTAAAATTTTGCCCAATGCAAGCTTGTTGCACTGCGATTTTAATCCTTCATTTAAAGGGCAAGCTCCCGAACCATTGGCAAAAAACCTCAAAGAATTGTCTAAATTAATGAAATCAGACGCCAAATTGGAAGTTGGCTTGGCTAATGATGGAGATGCCGACCGTATCGGTCTATTCGATGCCAAAGGCAACTTTGTGGATTCTCACCACATCATTTTGTTGGTTGTGCATTACCTAAGTCAATACAAAAAAATGAGTGGTAAGGTTGTCACAGCCTTCTCTGTAACCGACCGCATCAAAAAGATGTGTAAGGCTTACGGATTAGAACACCAAACCACCAAAATTGGCTTTAAATACATTTGTGAGATTATGGCCAATGAGGATGTATTGTTGGGTGGTGAAGAATCGGGCGGTATTGCTGTCAAAGGCTTTATTCCTGAAAGAGATGGTATCTGGATTGGACTCATCATCTTTGAATTTATGGCAACAACTGGTAAGAGTCTACAAGAATTGGTCAAAGAGGTCTACAAAGTGGTTGGTCGTTTCACTTTTGAACGCAACGATTTACACATCACCGATGAGTTGAAAAAATCCATTATGGAGAACTGTAAAAATGGTGTGTACAAAAAATTTGGCCCATATGAGATTGTCCGTACCGAAAATGTAGATGGTTACAAATTCTTCTTTAATGAGAATGATTGGTTGCTCATTCGCCCATCTGGTACAGAACCTGTATTGAGAGTCTATGCAGAAGCTTCTAGCAAGAAAGGCGTAAAAGCCATCTTAGAAGAAACCAAAAAAGTTTTATTATCTTAATTTAATTTTATATTTGAATTATAAAAATGCAAAAGTAGTGATTGCACCATTCACTACTTTTGTTTAAATTATATCTTTGTTTGGGAAAACAAACCATTACTATGCGAATTACAACTACCCTACTTATCTTACTATTTTTCTCTTGCAATTTACTTGCACAATTAATGCCTTATAGAGAAGGCGATCAATGGGGATATGCCAATAAGAATGGCGATATGGTCATTCCTGCCAAGTATGACTTTGCTGATTTTTTTGTCAATGGACTCGCTGTTGTCAATTCTGACGGACGCTACATCATCATCAATGAGACAGGTGAGCAGTTGCACAATTATACCAATAAAATCACCTTGAGAAATGTTGGTAAAAACTGGATTGAGCTCAATAACGATGGAAAAAGAGGTTTGATGAATACCCAAGGTCAACCAATGGTTACTTCCGACTTTGACGAAGTAGTGCCACTTAAAAATGGTTATGTGGTAGTCCAAAAAGATGAAAAGAGTGGTTTGTACAATTCTGCAGGCGAAGAGCTTTTCCCACCTCAATACGATGTTTTATACGATTATTCAGAAAGTTATGCCAGAGTCGAAACAGGGGACAAATATGGCTATGTCGATGAAAAAGGCAAAGAAATCATTCCTTTACAGTATACCAATGCAACCGACTATAGAAATGGCAAAGCTGTGGTAGACATTGTACGTCGCAAAGGCTTAATAGACAAACAAGGCGAAACCATTATGCCACTGGAATACCACGTCATCAATTACCTAAACGACGATTTGCTCAAAGTCAAAGGGGATCGTTATTGGTCTTTGTATGATATTGATGGCAAGGAAATTACAGGATTCAAATACGATAGAATTTACAGTATAGAAGAGGATAGAATCAGATCAGTTAAGAACCAAAAATATGGCTTTTTGGATGCTGAAGGAAACGAATACACCGATTTTGAATACGACGAAGTCTTTGACTTTTCTGAAGGTCGAGCCCAAGTCCGAAAAGATGGTTTGTATGGTTATGTAGACCAAGATGGCAACGAAATCATTCCTTGTCGCTACTTCAAAACACAGCCCTTTAAAGATGGTTGGGGAGTTGTCAAAACCGATGACCGCAATGAAGGCGTCATAGATGAGGCTGGACAAGAAATCATTCCCCCACTCTACCGCCGTATCAATCCTGTGGTAGATGGTGTCAGCATTTTCATTGGCCCTGATCGCTTTTATGGTTTATTTGATGCCGATGGAAATGTAATTTTGGAAGAAACCTATCTCCACATTCAACCCTACGAAAATGGCTATGCAGTTGCCACCAACAAAGACAAAAAAATTGGACTCATCAACCAACAAGGAGCCGAGACCATTCCTAGCGAATTTGAACAACTCATTCGTACCGAGAATGGGGCTATTATTGTAAGCAAGGAGGGCAAATTTGGGCTTCGAGATTTATTGGGCAACGAATTGGCTCCGCTTGAGTACGACAAAATCGAAGAATTGTCCAATGGAGGCTTACTGGCAAGCAAAGAAGATAGCAAACAAATGATGAGTAATACAGGCGAAATCTTCGATAAAAAACGCACTTATGATGACATCTCCCCCATCAACGAACACTTCTGCGTCGTAATATCTGATGGCAAAAAAGGCTTACTCAACAAAGAAGGCGCACTCATTTTGTATCCAGAATACGACGAAATCAAAGCACTTCCCAATGGCTGTATCGAGGTAATGGAAAATGGCTATAAAAGCTATGTCAGTCCTGATGGGAAAACGAATTTTAAGGATTGATTTTTGCCCTTCGGACAGTCTTACAGTCGATGGTTAAGTAAAAAATATACTTGAATTCTATCGACTTTTACTTAAAACTAGGGGGCAATAACCCTAAGAACCTGTCTGAAAACCCTCTTGCTGGTTTGGCGACTTCGTCTTTTGCACTAGTACTGCGTTACAAAAATACTCATTATGCGCTGCATAACTCCGTTTTTTGCGCCTTGTACTAGCACAAAATACTTCTGTCTCAAACTCAGAATAGGTTTTCAGACAGGTTCTAAGAACTATGGACTATTATTATAGTGCAACGTCCTTGCCTCCGTGGCTGCGGCAGTGCTGGTTAGCCAACGCATACTTGGTCCTTCGTACAAGCGTGTATCCACCCGCTCATCCAACGCTTCTTAAACAATAATTAATAAATCTCATACGTTTTTTAGAATCTGTTTAAATTCAAGAGTGTTCTATACTCATTTTTTTACTTTCCTACTTTTTCTTAAATTTACTTATTGAGGACTATTGTAAGCGTTTGTTTTTCTGAGCAAACGCTTATAGGCGGCAAATGTTTGAACAATATTTGCGCCTTGTGGGATATGTGCGCCTATGTCTCACTATCTATAGTACTTCACAGTTTTAAATACTCTGTAACGTAAATTTCTATACATTTTGGCTGGAACGCCAGCCCAGGACATCTTTCTGTCCTATACTGCATCTCGTACTCGCCCTTGGTCCCGACAGTCGGGACCAGGCTCCGTGCGTTCTTTGTATAGAACAAAAATCTACGAGCCAAAATGTAAATTTATTTAAATTACAGAGTATTAAATAAAGCCAAATTAACTTTAAACCAGCTTATTAAAACTCGTTTACAGTTTTTAATAAGGCTGCAATTTAAATATATGAAGAATACTGATATTTTCAAACTGTCCAGTACTTTTAGCAAAAGAGAAGCCAAGCAATGTGCTGCTTATTTAAGCAACTTTACAGATGCTAAGCCACAAATCTTACAGCTTTGGGATATTATATATGATGCTTATAAAAATAAAAAATATAATTGGGGAAAGCTAGATTTGAGCAAAGAAGAGATCAACCAAAAACTCCTTGGCAAAACAGAGGACAATAGCAAAGCGCGCTCTATTCGCTCTATCTTGTACAAAAATCTAAAAAACTATGCTGCTTTTTTACAGTTTCAAGAAGAAAGAGAAAAAGACAAACAATACCTATTTCGCTATTCTGCCAAACGCAATATTGGCAGTTTGAGTGAGGGAGAATACAAACGCATTGTCAAAGATTTGAATAAAAAAATAGGGATCAACTGTCTAGAACAAAATTATAAAGCCTCTAAAACATACATAGACACACTTATTTTAGATCAACGTAAAAAAGCTTTACCCGACTACAAAGCACACTTTGCATCTTTTTCTAATTACGCTTTGATGCAACAAATACAATTGTATTGTATTATGCTCAATCATGCATTGATTGCTCATAGCCCATTGGATCAGGATTTTGAACAAAAAATGGTACAAATTTTTGACCAGGCAAGTGATGTAGAATCTTTACAAAAAATTGTTCATTTGTACAAAGTATGTAGTTTGATGCTCAAAAATGATGTAGCACAATACAAAGTTTTAAAAGAGCTTGTCAAACAGCATGACGGTGTCATTGATGTTAGCGACAAAAAGTTCTTGTATATTTTTATGCATACCTTTTGTACCATTTGTCAAGATAGAGATTTGATACATGAAGCAAGACTGATTTATCTCAAACGCTTTGAAGAGCATCTCTTACATGAAGGTGACATCATTCCTTTGATGCATGCCAAGGGACTTTGTACAACTATATTGAAAATGACTCAAATAGAAGATCTAACAGCTCGATGGAGCAAGGAACAAGCAGAAGCAAAAATAAAAGAGGTTGTTAAGGAAATGCCTAGACAATATAGAAAAGCCAATGAACAATTTCATATGGGGGTCTTGGCATTTTATTTTAAAGAGTACCATACAGCTATTGAGATATTGAATAAGAAAATCGTCTATCCCAATGCTTTTTTTGATTTTGATGCTCGAAGTGTTCTAATTCGTGCCTATTATCTTTTAGGGAATGCAGATGACTTTTTTTCTAAGCAAATACGTGCCTTTCAAGAAGCATTGCGTTATGATGAGTCTATTTCTCAAGATCACAAAAATGGATATAAAAATTTTATACGTGCCATTAGGTCTTTGGACAAAGCTCGAAATTTAAGCCTCGAATATCAAGGCAACTTAAAGGCAACAAACACACTATCTGAATTAGAGCATTTCCTAGATAAAAATCCTGTCAAAGTGGTCGGTTGGATTATTAAAGAAATGGAAAACTTGGGGTATTGTTTTAAGCATAAGGAATTGTTGAGTCAATAAAAACCTAGTTTGCGAATGCGAGTGAACCTTATAATATAGCCCCGATAGTAGTGATTAGCCCACAGCGGGCTTCGTCAGGCTCAGCCACCTTTGAGGGCTAACTTTAATTTTTAAGCAACCGCTTGATGAGACTGTAGAACCCAAGCGAGGACTAAAAACGGATAGCGGGCAATGAAGTAGCGACGAAGCACTCAAACATTTGCTCCTATAAAAATTTTACAACCTGCCCTTTATTTACAAAAGATTACAAAAACGGTTAGCAGGGAGCGACCTTCATCTAAGGCTTCCCAGCATTCCGTTAATTTGATTCCATCACTTTTGAAATGAATTAGTCAAGTGATATGTAGTAAGTTCTATGTTTTTCTTTTTTGATACCAATAATATTTGACGCTTCTTTGTCATTTATATTAAGAACCTGTCTGAAAACCCTCTTACTGGTCTGAGACTTCGTCTTTCGCACTAGTACTGCCGATATGTCGGACCAGTTACAAAAATACTCATTATGCGCTGCATAACTGGTGTGCCAGCCCAGTCCGTTTTTGCGCCTTGTCCTAGCACAAAATACTTCTCTCTCAAACTCAGAATAGGTTTTCAGACAGGTTCTAATTGTTTCTAGCGTAGTATTTGATTTTTGATGTGTATTGTCCTCTTCAAGGTGCAATCTTTCGCCATTGGTACAGGGATCAATGTAAAAGGCAAATTCTCCACCTAGTTCTACTTCAAAATCTGAATAAATATCCCCCTCATAAGCTCTAAACTCAATCTTGTCGTTTGCCTCAATCAACAAAGCATTGTCTGTCTCTATCAATCCCGATGCTTGGTGGCTACTTTGTAAATTGCCATTGTTCACCAACCAAGATTGCCTACAAGAATTGTTGGAAATGATTATTGAGGATGCTACATTATTGGAAACAATCGGTATATTAATCGCCTCACTGTTGTGAACAGCAATATTGTTTACATCAAAATTTAGGCTTATGCTGTCCCAAGGAGTATCATTGCTGATTGTGGCAATGAGTCTTCCTATTTTGCCTTTGCCTATGCTATTTGCTTGGTTGATACGGGTAATGCCTATGTTTACTGCCTGATTGCCTATATCTTCAGAAACAATGTAGACGAGATCATTATTGGGTATACCCAACCAAGAAGTAGGAATTTCTACTTCAATATTTTCGATTAAATTTTCGGGATCATCGTACTCAATTTCAAAATAGCCTCCATACATTGAAATGTCTCCACCTACAACATCTTCGACTATAATGTCCATAATCAATTCATTGGTATTTCCTACAATAGCTGTGGGTTCTAAATAAATTTCGATTGGGCTATCGTTGGTGTAATTGCTTGGCGTAACATAAGCAGATGTATTGTGTGTATTGCCATAATTGTCACGAACTATTGTTAAATCATTGAGTTCAATCGCACCATTTCCATTCGCATCTATGTGTTTGATGTCGAAACCATTGCTTTGTGCTACATCCCAGTTTTCGCTTGGTTGTGCCACCCAATTGCCATTTTGGTAAACGGCTTCACGACTATTCCCCAATTCTCCAAAATGCAAACCATAAGGTACAATGTCTTTGTAGTCGGCAACTCCATCAAAATTTAAATCTCCTGGATAGACCTCAAAAAGATCATTGATACAAGTTGATGGATCATTGCAAAAATCTTGAAATCCTTGATTGGAACCTCCACTCGGAAGATAAACATTGTTGGTACAACTAAAAAGATCAAAATTCAAACTACACCAAGCTTGTGGATAACAGCCACTTAAATGATTGTTGTCAAGCAACAAATGACTTAAATTAAGCAAATTGCCCAATTCTAATGGAATACCTCCTATGAGTTGATTGCCATATAAATACAATATCTCTAAGTTGGTGAGATTGCCCAATTCACTTGGAATGCTTCCACCCAATGCATTGTTGGAGATACTCAAAGTTGTCAAATTGCTAAGATTGCCCAATTCACTTGGAAGCTCTCCGCTTAATTGATTGGAAGACAAACTCAAAAGAGTTAAACTATCTAAATTTCCCAACTCACTTGGAATCTCACCAATTAATTGGTTGTTCGCCAAGTACAATTGTGCTAAATTAGATAAGCTGCCCAATTCTTTTGGGATACTGCCACTCAGTTGGTTATCAGACAAAGAAAAATAATCTACATTACTTAGATTGCCCAAACTAGCAGGAATACTCCCACTTAAATCATTATAGGCAAGTGTCAAAAAGTACAATTCACTCAAATTACCCAAACTAGCAGGAATGCTACCACTTAAATCATTGCTTTGAATTTGTAAAAAATACAAATTACTCAAATTACCCAAGCTAGCAGGAATGTTGCCACTCAGTTGGTTGCTAGACAAATTGATGGCTCCTAAACCGCTCAAATTGCCTAAACTATTAGGAATGTTGCCACTCAATTGATTAACTGAAAAATCTATATACGTCAAACTAGACAGATTACTCAATTCAATAGGAATAATTCCATTTAGATTATTGTCTTTTAGACTTAAAGAAGTAACATTACATCCATCTGTACTCAGTTGCACTCCAAACCAAGTATTCACAGGCTGCAACAAATCCCAGGTATTGGTCCAATTGGGACCGCCACTTGCATTGTAAAATGTTACCAATATCAGAGAATCTGCCTCCAAACAAGAAGTGTTTGCACAAGCCCCAATGCCATTGCAAAAATCATTGTATGCCTGAGTAGAACCACCACCAGGCAAACTCGAATTGTTGGAGAAATCAAAGGACAAAGCAGATAGATTGCACCAAGCGTATGGATAACAGCCACTCAATTCATTGGCATTTAAATATACTTCTGTCAAGTTATACAAATTGCCCAAGGCGTTGGGAAGCGCAGCACTCAACTTATTTTTGCCCAAATTAAGTGTCGTTAAACCACTAATATTGCCCAATGTAGCTGGAATATTGCCACTCAAATTGTTGTTGCTTAAATTTAAATTTGTCAAACTCCTTAGATCGCCAATAGTATTGGGTATGCTACCACTTAATTGATTATTGGATAAATCTAAATTTACTAGACTAGACAGTTTTCCTATTTCTAAAGCAATGCTTCCAGTCAATCCATTGTTTGAAAGTTGCAATGCTGTC
>JAHDIA010000231.1 GCA_020631035.1 Chitinophagales bacterium
CACCAGCTCCACCTTCACCAACAACAGCAGATGTAGCTGCAGGAGGACCTTTGTCTGTCTCTTGTTTAATATACGCCAAGATGTTGTCCATATCAGCATTGGTGAGTGTAGGGAAGGCAGTCATTATAGACTGGTTGTATTCGTTGAAGATGGCAACTGCTTGTTCATCTCCAGCCTTCACCATTGCTTGAGAGTTTTTGATCCAACTGTATAGCCATTCTCTCTCGTATTTGTCGTAGACCCCAGCCAAGGCTGGACCCACCAACTTTTCGTGAACTTTATGGCAACTGGCACAGTTAATTTTGAACGAGCTTTCTCCTGCTGCAATATCTTCTTGTGCTTGTAAATGATTGTTGGACATGAACAGTCCTGCAATCAACAAACACAAAAGGGCAAAAGAGCTTTTGTTTATGATGTATTTGTGAGCTTTGAACATTCTATCTGAACTAATGTTAATAATTCTTAAAAAATTGCTATCAAAAATTTTGCCGCAAAAATAATAGTTTATCCCCCATTAATAGACTAAATCACACATTATTTTCAATAGTTTTGATTGTTGAGAGGGATTTTTTTGATTCAATTTGTCTCAAAAAAGCAAGTGTCTATTTAACACTTATTTAATATTGCTGCACAATAATTGAGTTTTAGATAACATACGTGAAAAAATATTATACGTTTGTTATAAAACACCTTAGACAAATATTTGGTTGATTTCTTCTCTGAATAAATGATATTTTATCTTTACATTTCAAATTTTAGACAAGCCTTGAAGAAAACAACCTACAAATTGCTGTACAATTGGATAAGATATACATGTATATATGTGTGCTGTTTGAGTTGGTGTACTTTGTTATGGGCACAGCATAACAGTTTGGGTATACAAAAATATAATTGGAGAAATTCCTTCTATACTCCTACTTTGTTAAGTGTATCTGATTCCTCAACTTACACTTTTTGGGATAAAGCGCCTCGCCCTAATTGGAAACGTACAGTGGGCATTAGCGCAGCCGCCACATTGGCTTACACTGCAAGCATGTACAATTTGAATCGATTTTGGTACAGCAATTTTGAGCGAAGCTCTTTCCATTTTTATAATGATTGGGGAGAGTGGAACCAAATGGATAAGGTAGGACACTTTTGGACTGCTTATACCGAAAGTTTGTATATGGCTCGTTTGTACAAATGGGCAGGTGTACCCCATAAAAAAGCTGCATGGATTGGCGGGATGCTCGGTTGGACCTATCAAGCAAGCATTGAATTGCTGGATGGGTTTTCGGAGAGATGGGGTGCCTCTATGAGCGATGTTGCTTTTAACACTTTAGGCTCTGCTTTGTTTGTTGCCCAAGAATTGCTTTGGGAAGAACAACGAATCAAAGCCAAGTTTTCATTTCACTTCAAGAATTATGATAATTTCGACCCATTGACGCAAGAAAGAGTAGATGATTTGTTTGGGGTAAATTTGTCAGAACGCATATTGAAAGATTACAATGCTCAAACTTATTGGGTGAGCTTCAATCCTTTTCATTTTTCTCCCAATAGTCAGAGTCGATTCCCCAAATGGTTGGACATTGCTGTTGGTTATGGCGTTGAAGATATTTTTGGTGGGTTTGAAAATGAATGGACATTAGAAGATGAAAGCTTGATTGATCGTAAGTACATAAAACGCCAAAGACAATATTATTTGTCTGTGGCAATTGACTGGAACAAGATACATACAGGCTCCAAAGTAGCCGACATATTGTTAAGAGCTTTGAACATTTTTAAGCTTCCTGCACCAAGCCTTCAACTGGACAATGAAGGGCAAATTCGATTTTATCCCATTTATTTTTGAACTTTTAATGTTTTTTCTCGTTCCCTATTAGACTTATAAATAATTTAACAAAAACTTAAAAACCATTTTTAGACTTTTTTGTTGAAGTCTGAATGGTCTACAAAAAGAAATGTCTCAACAAAGCCTCCCTACAACAATCATTTTCTTTCAACTGTTTAAAGTTTTGTTGATTTTTGCTAAACAAGATTCATTAAAATAAATAGGTACTATCCTATAAAATTCATGAACATTAGATATTCCATACGAGAACTTGAACATTTATCTGGGATAAAAGCGCATACGTTGAGAATTTGGGAACAACGTTACAACATTCTTTCGCCTAAGCGAACAGAAACCAATATTCGATATTATGACGGAAAAGACTTGAAATTGGTGTTGAAAATCGCTTTGCTCAATCAGAGTGGTTATAAGATATCTAAGATATCTAAGATGTCGTCAGCAGAACGAGATGCTTTGGTAGAGGATTTGTCCAAAGACATTACACAAGAGAATTTCCAAATCAGTGCTTTAACAACTGCAATGATTGAGATGGATGAGGAAAGTTTTGAGTATATCATAATGAACAACATCGTCCACAATGGATTTGAGGCAACTATGCTCAATCTAGTCTATCCATTTTTGGAAAAAATTGGAATCTTGTGGCTTTCTGGTTCTATCAATCCTGCTCAAGAACATTTTATCACCAATTTGATTCGTCAAAAATTAATTGTTGGTATTGATAAAATTAAGATTAAAACAGACATTAATCCACACATTATATTGTTTTTGCCAGAAGGTGAACTACACGAATTGGGTTTGTTGTTTGCTCATTATCTATTAAAAGTAAGAGGATGTAAAGTAACCTATTTGGGAGCCAGTGTTCCTTTGGATGATGTGGTAAGTGTTGCCCAATACAAACAAGCTGATATTGTCTTTGCTATTTTGACCTCTTATCCTGTAAAACGCAAACTACAAAACTTCGTCACCAAACTGTCCAACTCCTTGCCTCATTGTAAAATATTCTTGACAGGTTACCAAGCCATACGAATTGCCTTCCCTATTCAAGACAATGTAAAAGTATTGCACAAAGTTACTGACCTTACCAATGCCTTTGAAATTCCAAGTGTTTATTCTAGTAATGGCAATGGCAATGAACAATCGCACAATTCGTCAAATTGGCACTAAACACAAGCTCTTAGAGTCTCCATCTCATCGCTATCCTATTGTAGGCTAGGCGGGTAATGTTCAAACCATTTTAGATTCAACTTGATCCAGCAACCACTTTATATTGATGACCTTTTGGGTATCATTGATTTGATTTTTTAGTTTGCTCAAACTTTTGTTATCCCCTTTTATGATTTTGGTCAAACGGTTAAGAAAACGAATAAGATTGTAATACAATTCTTTTTTAGATTCTGTAATCAGTTTGTTTCTCCTTAAATATATTCTAAAAGAATCAGCCAAAGAATAAAATGGTCCCAACTCCTCTGTCATATAATAAATACGTAGCAATAAACCTTTGGACTCACAAGAGTAGTACACATCATCAAAAATCACTTGATTGAGCTGTTTGATTGCTTTGTCATAATCTTTGCGATAAAAAAGGAAATAGGCAAGATTGTAGTTGTAAGCATTCTCTTTAAATTGAGGTCGTAAATACTCTTTAAATTCTTCTATAAATTTTTCGGTCCACTCAAACTCGTCATTGCGTATACCTACGTTTACAATATTCATATAGGTCCAAGGCGAAATACTCCCATCAGCAAAAAGCAAACCTTTTTCAATGACCAATTTATACAATTCAAAAAGTTGTTTGACAAATCCTTCTTGTTTTTCGTTGGCGTGTGCCTTGGCATTGGCATGAATACGTCTCACACAATAGTTGATGGCATGTATAAACATTTCTCTTGCTTCTAATTGAGGAAAGACAGAGGCATGATTTTCCAACAATTGAATGAGTTTGATAAATGACTGATCTATCCCTTTGTCTCCATCAAGGTCTTGTTTATTCTTTCCATTTTTTTTCGTTAACAAACCAAACTCATCCAACATTGTTTTTAAGATGGTAGAATAAATAGCAATAGCAGGTTCTTCTGCTATGGGATGGTCTTCTATAAACTCCAACAATTCATCAATGAAATCAAGATGGTATTCAGAGCGAATCATGTTTTGCCTGTTGATGATTTCACAAGCAATTCTAAATTTCTCTGACAAGTAAAACAAATCAAGATGATCCAAAGCCAATTGTAGGCTCTCATCTGCTATGTGCTTGCGTTGTTTGGTAAAAAAACGATTTTCTTGTAGGTGTAATTGATACAAAGCATTGTAATAAGCAGTGGTTTTGTAAGGATACTTTTTGACTGTTTTGGTAGCATCTCCCAAAGTCTTTTTAAACGATTTGGGTAAATCTCGCTCATTAAATAGCTCTAGTAAATAGACATTCTTTTGCACCAAATCGCCTTCCAAACGCTCATAAGCCAACATTTGCTCTATTACCCGCACCAAATCACTCATCAAATAGCCCACCTCTTTTTTAGAAAAAGGCTGATTAGGGAATACGTAAGCATGTGCCTGTTCATATTCTATATAGGTACTTTTGTATTCAGAATGATGCTTTGCCAAAAAGGCATAGCTTTAACTCATCCTTTTTGTTAAAGTATTGAGAATTAACGCCCTAATCGCTTAAATTCTTTGTTTGACAGTTTTTTTAAAAGAGAAATTAGTTTTGAATCAGTCATAAAACTTCTGGAAAATTTCAAAACTTGTTAAAAATAAAAATATATAATGCAATGCCTTACAATTTAAACATTCATAAATATAAGAAAATTAACAAAAAAAAGGCATAAAAATCTCTGGAAACTACAAAAAAATGTCCTTTTTTATATAAAAAAAAAGAGGAAGATTGCATTGAGGAAGAATATACACTATTACCAAACTCAACACAAAAACAAACATATGATGTTGTTTACTCGCTTTTTTCTTTTCTGTTTTGGTTTATTCATTGGCCACTCCCTCTTAGTGTCTGCACAGGTTAATAGTGTAGATGACGTCATCTTTATTGGAGATGCTGCAACCCTCTCCATTGATGTTTTGGCAAATGATTTTATTCCCAATGATTTTACACCACACGTCAATATTCTTTCTCAACCAAGTATAGGACATGCAAGTGTTGATCCCAATACTCAAATCATTACTTATCAACGTTCTCCTCTCAATGATGAATCTTCTTACTTTGACATACTGACTTACAGTGTTGAGTGTTCCGAAGCCAATCAGTTTGGACAAGCCAGTATCTTTATACTTTCAGGCACCGACTCCAATGTAGAATTGGAATATTATGAAGGCTTTGAGCCCAATGATATTTCTATTTCTGCACCAGATTTGAATGCGGAGAACATCAATGTTTGTGACCTCATAGGTTGTGTTTGGCCTGGTGATACTGACAACGATGGATTTGTAGATGTTTGGGATGCTCTCAATGTTGGTGTAGCCTATGGAATGGAAGGACCAGCCAGAATTGATGCCGACGCTAGTTGGACACAACAATATGCTCCCGATTGGGCATTTGACAATCTCAATGGCATCAATTACAAACACATAGACTGTGACGGTAATGGCATCATTGATGCTGCTGATATGAACATTGTTTCTGAAAACTACCAAGAAGTTAGTGGAAAAGCTGATGATATTACTGAAGTAAATAGTGATGTTGAGCTTAAAGTCGAAATCCTCAATGAGACAGTATCTGAAGGAGAAACGGTTCAAGCTGTTGTCAAACTAGGAGAAAACTTTGATACTTACGAAGACATTTATGGAGTTGCTTTCCGCCTTAGTTACGACTCTGAAATCATCAATCCCAACAGTTTCGAAATAGAATATGTGGATTCCTGGATAGGCACAACTGAAGATATCTTGTTTTTCAAACATGTCAATCCAGGTACTGTAGACATTTCAATTGTAAGAATGGACCATAACAATATGATGGGTGGTGGACTTATTTTGCCCTTGAGTTTTGTGATGGAAGAGGTATTGCTAGGAAAGATTAGAGACGACGAAGTTATTAATATTGAGGTCCTTCGCTCAACAATCATTGACAATACAGGCGTTTTAAGCGAAATTTCTGCTTCTGGAGATGCTAAAGAAATTGTAACAACAGGAACCGATGAACTTCATACAAGTCTTGATTTTGGTATATATCCCAACCCTGCCAATCAATTCATTCAACTCAACTTGCCTTCATATGACAAAGCACAAGTGCGTATAACAGATAGCAATGGACAAGTTTGGGAACAGTATTTGATGAACAATCAAAAACAATTAAACATTCATACCAGTCACTTACCCAGCGGTATGTATTTTTTAAGTGTTCAAAACAAACATGGAATTGTCAATCAACGTATTAACATAGTACATTAATAGTCAAATATTTGACCAAAAAATAATTTTTAAAGCATCTAATTGTTTTTAACACTATATTTGAATAAAATTAGAACATTATTACCCAATAAATGATATGCAAATGAAACACATACATCACTTATTTGCCATTTTTTTATTTTGTTGCATTTCTTTTTCTGCTCAAGCCAATTCTATAGCAGCAGATGACGAACCATGTTTTACCTTGCTAGCTAATGACAATGGAAGTTCTTTTAGTATAAAGCTTACAGAAACTATTAATGCAGAAGAAGATATTACAGTACAAGTTTTCTCTATAGAAGGCAAATTGGTTGAAGAGCTAATTTTAGATCCCTATATGCCTATTTTAGATATTGACCTTAAAGATTTAACCGTTGGTGCCATATACATCATCAATGTCGTCGTCAATGGTCAGCCTTGCGATGGTCAAAAGATTATGGTTAATCCATAAATTCATAAAAAAAAATGAGAAAGGACATCAATTGAATTGGTGTCCTTTTTTACGTCCTTCTATTTGTCTTCCCTCTATTTTTTGCACAGAACGTTTTCCTCTTTCATTTGCAAGTCTCGTCCCTGCTGTACGCTTGTACTCACTACAGCTCTAAGCTGTTCAGCAAGGTCTTCCCTAGTCTTCCTGCTGTCAGCCGTCGGTATTCCCTGCTTCACTAGCTCATAGCCGCAGCTCATACCACTTCCATCAGGTGTATTTGGCACGCTTTCTCCTTCGTCGCCACTTTTTTTCAGGGAAAATCCCAACATACGCTCAAGCTGCATTTATAAATACAAATAAAAAGTAGTAAATTCACGCTCCCATAAAATACCATTGTAAAACTCCAAAAATATTAGCAGGTCAGAAATGAAAAAGGGATATGTTGGCGTTGACGATAGTGGAAAACACATGAGTGAAATACTAAGTGATTTTTTTCAATGATCCCCAAACACCCCAAGTAGATGGTGCAGACCTCAAACACGAAAATCTCAAAGTACTTAACATTTAAAACCCCAACAAAATGTCTATAGAAAAACACCTAGCAACATTCAACAACAAAAAAGTCGAGGACTTTGACCCAGCCAAAGGCATCGAAAACCTAGATACGGTTTACCGACTTAGAACAGATTATGAGCAAACACCCATTGAGGAAATAGCCAATGCATTTTTGGCAGACCCCAAAGTAAGCGAAGTGGAAGAACTCATCATTGGTTGGTGGAATTCGGATGGAGAATCAGATGTTGGCCCAGAAGCGATCACTGACATCCTGCTTGCCCAAAAGGACAAACTGCCCAATTTAAAATACTTGATGTTGGGCGACATCACCTATGACGAAAACGAAATGAGTTGGATTACCACAGGCGACATCAGTGCCTTTATTGCCTCCTTTCCACAACTCATCCACCTACAAATCAGAACAGGCGACGAAGAACCCCTTGATTTGGGAGAATTTAAGAGTGAGCATTTAAAAACCCTCATTTTTGAGACAGGTGGCTTGCCAAAGAGTTCGCTCAAACAACTATTAGAGGCCGACCTGCCCAATTTGGAACATCTCGAAATTTGGTTGGGAGCCAGAAACTATGGTTACAACTGTTCACTTGAGCATTTTGCCCCACTCCTAGAAGGTGGCTTGTTTCCCAAACTCAAACACCTCGGTTTGTGCAATAGCGAAATACAAAACCAAATTACTGAGGCAGTCGTCAATGCGCCCATCTTGGACCGAATCGAATCACTCGATTTGTCTAGGGGCAACATAAGCGACGAAGGCGCACAACTTTTGTTAGACAGTCCCAAAATCAAAGCCCTCAAACACCTCAATTTGGACCACCACTATCTATCAGATGAAATGATTGAAAACTTGACTAACTTAATGGGCGACAAGGTCAATCTTTCGAGAAACAAAAGCAAAGACCGCTATGCCGAAAGTCGTTATATCGAAGTTTCGGAATAATTTCATTTTCCTAGATGTGACATTTCTTTAAGAAATGTCACATCTAAATTTAAATTCCCCAAATAATGTCTATACACCTAGTCAATTTTGATCCTAAAGTTAAAATGGATGGCTCTCAAAAACACTATGTCATCCAAATAGATTATGATGTTGAAAATCCCCAAGCACTACTACAAATCTTTTTTAACAATGAAAAAGTTTCGGTAGTCGAAACTTTGTTTTTCGAATGGGGCAAATACGAAGACTATGTAGAGGAATTACTAGAAATAATCATTGCCAATAAAGACAAACTGCCCAATCTAAAAGATTTATGGCTACCCGAAACTTATGGTATGCCCATCATCGAAGCCTTGCCCAGTTTGGAAGAGCTTACCCTAAATATTGTCGATGTAAAAAAAATCACACATCCCAATCTACAAACCCTTATCCTAGCAGAAAACCACATAAGCAAAGAAAGCAT